>JALNVT010000004.1 GCA_023231265.1 Sphaerochaetaceae bacterium | reverse complement strand
CCATTGATTAACATATGTTTATCATAATTTGCTTCCAAAAATAGATAATCACTATTTCCTGCAAAATTTTTCATTGTCTCATCAACCACACCGGTATCTGTTATTACGGTGCAGTTTGTACCAGTATTTTGAATAAAATATCCAACCGAACCTTTACTATCATGACTGGTAGCAAAAGCTGTAATTTTAAACTTTCCAACATTAGTTATCTGTCCTACTTGGATAGGATTCACACACAAAAGAGGGAGATTTAACTTCTCAAATACCTTCTGCTCACCTTCTATTGCTTCTTCATTTATGAACAGTGGTGTGGAAAGTTTTCTTGAAATAACTCCAAGGCCCTTTGAATGATCTGGATGAAAGTGAGTCAAAAAAACAGCACTGACTTTGTCCATCGGCACATGTACTTTTGAAAGGCGTCTTCTTAATTCAATCAAGCTGAATCCTTGATCAATTAAAATTGCTGTATCACCATCATAAAAAACATAACAATTACCTATTGAACCAGAGCTCAAAACTGCGTGAAATAATTCCATTAGTTCTTACACCATTCTTCAATAATGCTTAAATCAAACCCCTGATGTACTTTTCCTTTTTGTCTGAGCATTGGTGTGGTCAGCATCAAAGGATTTTCTATCAACTCTTCCTCACTATCATATTCCATATATGAATAGCCTTTCTTTTTATATATCTTACTGTTTTTATCTATCAGTTCATCTGCATCATAATGCTGAAAAATATTGCTCCATTCCCCATTTGATAGCTCTCGTTCATTGAGATCTACCAATTGAAATGGTATATTTCGTTCCTTGCAAGCTCTAACTGCTTTTGCAGTTTCTTTGCATTTTTTTGTTCCTATTATTTGAATCATCAATTTATCCTTTAAAAAAATATATAATACGTTGGAGTCATATTCAAGCTTTTTTTGCATCAAAACCTTCATACCAACAATTTATAAGCATATTTTAGTAACTAGTTAGTAATTACTACATTATAAATTATTACTTATTTTGACATATAACCAAATTATGTAATATTTACTATATATATCAATTTTATATTATTTATAACCCAATATAAATGAGATGGAACTTTTTGAACATAGAAAGCCTGAATGTTACCATTCAAGCTTTCTTTTTTTTCAACTGCTCATTAGCCTCATTTAGAATGCATACATTCCTTCAATAAGTTGTCTGTATTTCTGCTCAATTACAAATCTCTTCAATTCTTGTTTGGCACTTAACTCACTACCAATTTCAAAAGACTTATCTAATATTGTAATTTTATTTATCAATTCATGGCGTTTGAATCCAAATTTTTCATTAACTTTTTCATTGATTTTTTCTTGAATCAATTCCTTAATCTGGTCCATATCCATTTCAAGTTTTATGCTATCACTCATGCTTGAGAAGTATTCCTTAATTGCACTCATATTGGGAACAATCAAAGCACTTACATATTTTCTATCCTGGCCAATTACAACAGCAGATTCAATGAATGCCACTTCACTTAACTTGCCTTCAATTGGTAATGGTTCTAAGTTCTCACCACCAGATAGAACTATTGTATCTTTAGCTCTACCAACAACACTTATTGCACCTTCTTTTGAAACCACAACAAGATCTCCGGTATTCAACCAACCATCATCACTTAAAATCTTTTTGGTAGCTACTTCATTATTGTAATAGCCCTTCATTATCTGACGACCTTTTACATGAAGTACACCTTTCTCACCTTCTTTGACCTCAATACCATCTTCATCAAGAACCTTTATTTGAGTATCATCCATGACCTGCATAGCACCAAGCAAAGGTTTTGAATAATGTCTTACTGCAAGTACAGGAGCTGTTTCAGTCATTCCATAACCGTCTAACAAAGTAATTCCGATTGCATTGAAGAATGTATCAATACCCTTAGGCATCGAACCACCAGCACTTATACCACATATGAAGTTGTTACCCAATGCATGTTTTACATTGTCAAAAACAGCTTTTTGACCAATTTTATACATTGGATAGCGAAGTATCATTGAAGGAAGTCCTGATAGAACCTCAAGAACTCTTGGCATGCTGTCTTTGGTATGAGGAATCAACCCTTTAACTTTATTCGCACCGAGTCTGTATTTAATGGCGTTATTAATAAAGAATGTTCCAGCAACTTTTGCAAAACCCTTTTGTTTTGATATCTTTCTATATACACCCTGATAGATCACCTGCCATACTCTAGGAACAGAAGGAAACCACTGAGGATTTACTTTTTGGAAATCTGTCAACATTATGCGACTGATAGGTTTGCTGTAACATATGCAGTTGCTGTTCCAAAGAACAGTATAATCAACAGCTCTTTCAAATGAGTGCCAGATTGGGAGAACAGATAACCATCTCTGTCCAGGTTCAAGTTTCTCTTCAATAAAATGACTTACCCTCTCAATCTCAAAAACTATGTTATCCTGAGTGAGCATAACACCTTTACATGCACCTGTAGTACCACTTGTAAATATGATGGTACAAAGTTCATCTCCAGTTCCTTTCTCAACATCTTCAAGTAACTCTGCTTTTGCATTTGAATCATTTGATAAGATATCATTTCCCATTTCTAGCAATCTATCTAAAAATAATATATCTATACCATCTGTTTTAACATTGTCAAAATTTGAAGATTCCATAACAATCAAAGTTTTGATGAATGGTAAATCTGATCTCAAAGATAAAATCTTCTTCAAAAATTTATCATTTTGAACAAAACAAACTTCACTTTGAACTTCAGATAAAATTTGGATGATTTCATTGTCAGTTGCTTCTGATCCTCTAGGAACATCAACAGCACCAATAAATTGCATTGCTAAATCACTTAGCAACCATTTAGCACAGTTATCAGATAAAATTCCAATTAACTGCTGCCTTTTGATATTTAAAGTTTTTAGGGCCAGTGCTAAAGATATAACCTGTCCTTCTAATTGTTTATATGTTGTACTTTGAAAAACACCTTTTTTGTCTTTTTCCATTTGAACCGCTAAGGAAGGATGTTCAGTTGTTCTTTTTAAAAATACTTGAGCAATTGTTTGCATGTAGTCTCCTGTAGTGTAGTATAATAATGATATTTATTTTTACACTTTTAGTCAATATGTCAATATTGACAAATACAAGATGAGTGTAATTAATAAAAAACACATCGGTTTTACCCAATCTGTTGGTAAAATGTATCATACTCTTATCCAAAAAGATATAAAAATATTTAGCAAAAACTACAAAAACGATTATAAAACACAGAAAGCACACATATGTAAAAGTCTGAAGGTCAATAACTCATTTATATCGTCTTTTAAGTCAAATTCTTTTTTTAAATAATGTTATATTTTTCTTTAATTAATTAAAGAATTACTGTAATATGGCTAACATGACTTTAGACAAAATATATCACGCAGCCTACACTCTTAAAAATGTAGCTAGAAAAACGGATCTTTTTAGAGCTCCTGCAATGTTTCCAGATAATGAAGTTTTTTTAAAAACTGAAAACTTACAAGTTACAGGCTCTTTTAAGATAAGAGGTGCATATTACAAAATATCACAGCTATCAGATGAGCAAAAACAAAAAGGTGTTATTGCTTGTTCAGCTGGTAATCATGCACAGGGTGTTGCTCTTGCAGCTCAAAAAAACGACATAAAATCAATCATCTGTATTCCAGAAGGTGCCCCTATTTCTAAAGTGGAGGCCACAAGAGAATATGGAGCACATGTAGAACTTGTCAAGGGTGTTTATGATGATGCCTACAGCAGAGCACTTGAGATTCAAAAAGAAACAGGTATGGAATTCATTCATCCTTTCAATGATGAGATGGTCATTGCAGGTCAAGGCACTATAGGACTTGAGATTCTTGATCAATTGAGTGATGTTGATTCTGTTATTGTTCCAATCGGTGGTGGTGGTCTTATAAGTGGTGTTGCCTTTGCAATTAAATCTTTAAAACCGGAATGTAAAATCTATGGTGTTCAATCTCAAGGTGCTCCTAGCATGTTCAATTCAGTTAGAGCATGTAGAATTGAAACTTTGGAGAATATATCTACTATTGCAGATGGTATTGCAGTGAAGACTCCAGGTTCCGTTACTTTTGATTTGGTAAGTAAGTATGTAGATGAAATAGTCACTGTCAATGATGATGAAGTAGCTGCAGCAATACTTTCAATGATGGAGAAGCAAAAACTTGTTGCTGAAGGCGCTGGCGCTGTTTCTGTTGCTGCTGCAATGTTCAACAAAGTACCATTGAAAGGCAAAAAAACAGTATGCCTGATAAGCGGAGGAAATATTGATGTTACAATATTATCTCGTGTAATAAGCCGAGGACTTCTTAGATCAGGACGCAGTGCTAAATTCATACTTGGCCTTTATGATAAACCTGGTCAACTTGAAGAGGTATCAAGAATCATAGCAAATACTGGTGGTAACGTTGTTTCAGTTCATCATGATAGAGCAGGAGAAGGTAGAGATTTGAACAGCTGCAGTCTCTCTCTTGAAGTTGAAACAAGAAATAAGGAACATATCAATGAAATAAGAAAGGCTCTTATTGATGCTGGTTTCTGTTTTGAAAATTAATTTCACTTAATTTAATTAATACGTTTAATAAAACACTTAGATTTGATATAAATACAAAGAAGAAGTACTTTCTTTAATATTTATGGTTGACCTAAGAATATAAAGAATAGATAATACTTAAAATTTCAAGGAGCGTAAAATGAAAGAAAGAATTTCAGATTTACTAAAAAGAGCTCCGGGACCGGAAGTGGTCACGGCAGAAGGCTGGGTACGTACAAAACGTGACAGCAAAACCGTTTGCTTCCTTGAGTTGAACGATGGTTCTTGCCTCAAGGGATTACAAATTGTTATTGACAAGTCAAAACTTGATAACAATCAACTTAATAATTTATCCAATATAAATACAGGTGCATCTGTTAGTTGTAATGGCCCTATAGTTGTAAGCGGAGGCGGTAACCAAGCTGTTGAAATGCAATCTAATGATTTCACATTAGTTGGCGCTGCTGGCACAGATTATCCTTTACAGAAAAAAAGACATACAAAAGAATACCTAAGAGAGATTGCTCACTTAAGACCTAGAACAAACTTAATTGGTGCTGCAATGAGAGTTAGAAATACTTTAGCTTTTGGTGTGCATGAGTTCTTCCAGAACAATGACTTTGTATATGTAAACACTCCTTTAATATCTACAAGTGATGCTGAAGGTGCTGGTGAGATGTTCCAAGTAACAACTCTTGATTTAAACAATGTTCCAAAGACAGAAGAAGGAAAAGTTGATTATTCAAAAGACTTCTTTGGTAAGATAGCAAATTTGACTGTCAGTGGCCAACTTGAAGGTGAAACATATGCTATGGCATTGAAAAACATCTATACATTTGGACCTACTTTTAGAGCTGAAAATTCAAACACTCAAAGACACCTTGCTGAATTCTGGATGATTGAACCTGAAATGGCTTTCTGTGATCTAACACTCAACATGGAAATGGCTGAATGTTTCTTGAAATATATCATAAAGAAAGCTTTGAATGAATGTGATGAAGATATTACTTTCTTCTCAAAATTTGTTCAAAAAGGTTTGAAAGAAAATCTCCAGCATGTTGTTGATACTCCATTTGCTCACATGACTTATACAGAAGCTATTGAAGTTCTTGAAAAGAACAATGATAACTTCCAATATCCAGTTCATTGGGGAACAGATATCCAAACAGAACATGAAAGATATTTGACTGAAACTTACTGCAAGAGCCCTGTAATCGTAACTGATTACCCTAAAGAAATTAAGGCTTTCTACATGAAGTTAAATGATGATAATAAAACTGTTCGTGGTATGGATGTATTGGTACCAAGACTTGGTGAGATAATCGGTGGTAGTGAGAGAGAATCAGATTATGAACTTCTTACAAAGAGAATGGCAGAATTAGATTTAAACCCAGAAGATTACTGGTGGTATTTAGATTTAAGAAAATATGGTACAGTTCCTCATTCAGGCTTCGGTCTTGGTTTTGAAAGAATTGTTCAATATGTTACTGGTATCGAGAATATCAGAGACGTTATTCCTTATCCAAGAACAGCAGGAAATGCTGAATTCTAAAATAGTAAAAATCTTTTTAATTTATCCACAAATTGAATCGAGAATATATTAATATAAATATTGTTTTGTAGGGAAGAGAAATCTTCCCTACTTTTTTATATCCTGTTGTAGGACCAAATTATGAGCTGATTGATGGAGTGAACATCAGCTTTTAAAAATAGATTTCTTTTGTGAGTGATTACAGTTTTTGTAGATATTCCAAGTTTTAAAGATATATCATCAACAGAGTGTCCCTCATCAATCAAAGACAATATTTCCATCTCTCGTTTTGTAAGATGTATCTGATTGGACAAAGTGTATTCAAGGTTTTTGAGGTGAATCTTAATTCCAGCTGGTTTGGATTCTTCAAGTTTTATGCTCTTGAAAGACCTGTCATCCAGAAGAGAGAACAGTCCTATCTCCCCTTCATCCAATATATTCAACAGAGGGATGTTTGAAATCTTCCTTACAAACATCTTGAATGTACCAAGGTAAGTAAAATCATTGATGTTTGTAAGAATTATTTTGTACTTTGATAGTGGATTAAGAAGATCAGATTTAAATTCACAAGATTCATAAATATTCATACGAACCAGAAGTCTTCTTAATTTGTTTTTCATTTTAATATCTTTGTAAATTACCAATATGTTTTTGTTCATACGAATATTTATCAAATATATTTATTTTTGCATTAAATTTGCTGATTTCTCTCCATGGTATCAAGAGTTTTGGAAAATGCATCTGCAAATGCTTTTATATCTTTTGCGCTCATTGCTCCGTTCTTTTCAATATTGACTCCATAGCTTCTTAATTCAGTCATATCATTTCTCAATGACAATCTTGATTTTATGTTATTGGCATCATAGATTGAACCTCTATCATCTAAAACCAATGTTCCTTTAGTAATGAGTCTATCTGCAAGAGGTATATCATGGGTGATTGCAAGAGATCCCTCTTGTGCAAGTTCTACAATTTTATCATCGGCACTGTTCATTCCTGTTTCTACAACAATCTGTTTTATAGAGCTCTTTATTTTTGTCAGAGCGTCCTTTTCAACAATTCCATTTTCTTTAGCTATCTTTCTGAGTTGTGCAGTATGTTGATTATATGCTGTTTGAATATCTTTCAAAAATCTATCACTTACAAAAGTAATATCTAAATTTCTTTTAATTGCAGCTTTAATGACTATACTTCTAATATTTTTTGGAAGCGAATCTGCATCGACCAATACTATCATAAAATCCCCTAGTCTAATTATTTTTTTTATTTTTATAATCATTCATTTATAAAAATATATATATTTAAATATATTACTATAAATTACAAAAAAAAAGTAAGTAGCTTTATCTCTTTTCTTATTTTAGCTTGAAAATCTATGGATAAACAGATATCTTTTAAAAGAAGAAAATTAACTAGTTTTTCTTTAATCTTACTAAAAAATAATGGAGTCTAAAATTATGAACCTTTCACCATTACAGAAAGCACGTTATGACTATGCACCAAAGCTACCTTCAATTTTAAGAGAACCAATTGATACAATTGTTCCTGTTAAAGGTGAAGTTACACAACCAGAAGCAGATGCTGATAAAATTGCAGCATTATTCCCTAATACCTGTGGTATTGAAAAAATCTCTTTCAAAAAGGGAAAGAATGAAGAAATCAAGAAACAGAGAAATGTTGGAGTTATCCTTTCTGGTGGACAAGCACCTGGTGGACATAATGTAATCAGCGGTTTATTTGATGCTTTAAAGACAGCAAATCCTGAAAACAAATTATACGGTTTCAAAGGTGGTCCAAGTGGTATCATTGATGATGACACTATGGAAATCACAGATTCTTTCTTAGCAGAATACCGCAACACTGGTGGATTTGATATCATCGGTTCTGGTAGAACTAAATTAGAAACTGAAGAACAGTTCCAAATGGCTCAAAAAACTTGTGAAAAATATGGCATCAAAGCAGTTGTTATCATCGGTGGTGATGATTCAAACACAAATGCAGCCGTACTTGCTGAATATTTCTTAGCACACAATTCAGGTATCCAAGTAATTGGTTGTCCAAAAACTATTGATGGCGATTTAAAGAATGACAGCATTGAAATTTCATTTGGTTTTGATACAGCAACTAAAACTTACAGTGAATTGATTGGAAACATTGAAAGAGATGCAAACTCAGCTAAAAAATATTGGCATTTCATAAAGGTAATGGGAAGAAGTGCTTCTCACATTGCTCTTGAATGTGCTTTAGAAACACAGCCTAACATCTGTCTTGTAAGTGAAGAGATTGAAAAGAATGAAACATCACTATCCGGTGTTGTTGATTATATCGCTTCAGTAGTTGCAAAAAGAGCTGCAAATGGTAATAACTTCGGTGTAATTATCATTCCTGAAGGTCTTGTAGAATTCATTCCTGAAGTTAAAGCTTTAATCGGCGAATTGAATGACTTACTTGCAAAAGAAGCTAAAGCATATGGTGCTTTAGAAAGTACTGAAGATCAAGTTGCTTTCATTCTTAAGAATGTTTCAAAGAAAAGTGCAGAAGTATTCTCAATTCTTCCTGCTGGTATCAGAATGCAACTTCTTATGGACAGAGATCCACATGGTAATGTTCAAGTTTCAAGAATTGAAACAGATAAGATGTTGATTGAGATGGTTGGTGTCAAACTTGAAAAGATGAGACAGGAAGGCAAATATGTTGGTAAATTCAGCGGTCTTAACCATTTCTTTGGTTATGAAGGTCGTTGTGCATTCCCTTCAAACTTTGATGCAGACTACTGCTATAGCTTAGGTTACAATGCATTCATGCTAATTGCATCAGATCTTTCTGGTTACCTTTCAAGTGTTAAAAACTTATCAGCTCCTGCAGCTGAATGGGTTGCTGGTGGTATTCCAATCACAATGATGATGAACATGGAACAACGTAACGGTGAATTAAAACCTGTTATCAAAAAAGCTCTTGTAGAACTTGATGGAAAACCTTTCAAGTACTTTGCTGCAAACAGAGAAGAATGGGCAGTAAACACTTGCTTCACATTCCCTGGTGCTATCCAATATTACGGACCAACAGAAGTTTGTGATATCACAACAAGAACTTTAGCTTTAGAACAATCTAAATAATATTTATATTTGATATTCAAGCAAGAAAAGCAATTTCCTCATGGAGATTGCTTTTCTATTTACTTGTAATCTATATCTTATATATGTATAATTTAGCAATGATTTCGATTAAAGCTAAGTTTAAAAAAATGCAACCAGGAAGGAAATTAATAATAGGTTTTGCAACCATTATTTTCATCGGTGCAATTTTACTTTATTTACCTATAAGCCATTTAGATGGGCAAACTATAAGTCTTGTTGACTCATTCTTCATATCCTTCAGTGCAGTATGTGTTACAGGTCTATCTACTATTGATATAGGCGGAACATTATCTGTGTTTGGTTCTGTTATTCTTGCCACATTGATTCAGTTAGGTGGTATTGGTTTTGCTAGTTTTGCATTGTTCTTTTTGATGCTCGTGAGAACAGATCTGTCTTTTTCAAACACACAACTTGCTAGAGAAGCTTTGAATTCCTTACCAGGGTTTGACATCCGATCTCTTGTCAAAACTGTTATTGTAACAAGTTTGAGCTGTGAGATAATTGGCGCAGGACTATCCTATCTTGTGTTTAGGCATGATTATTCAACATACCATGCTTTTGGTATATCAGTCTTTCACGCTATTTCATCATTCAACAATGCAGGTTTTGATTTACTTGGAGATTTCAAAGGCCTTGTGCCTTATCAATCTAATGTTCTATTGAACTTAACAACTAGTATTTTGATTGTTTTCGGTGGTCTTGGTTTCTTCATAATACATGATTTCACACGAGCTAGATTATCTAAAAATAAAAAATTAAAATTTCACACTAAAATTGTATTATCCGTATCAGGTGTTTTGATATTTCTTGGTACAATTGGATTTTATGCAGCAGAAAGAGGTCAGATAACCCTACTTCAAGCATTCTTCCAGAGTGTAACTGCAAGAACAGCTGGTTTCAATACAATGGATATATCTCAAATGAAAAATGCCAGTATTGTAATAATGATAGTACTGATGTTCATTGGTGCATCTCCAGGATCTACTGGTGGTGGTATCAAAACAACAACACTGTTCACAATTTTTTTGACAATTTTCAAGATACCCACTCACCATCCGGTGCAGGCTTTCTATAGAAAGATATCAGATGAATCCATTTTAAAAGCATTCATTGTTGCAACTTTTGCAATACTTGTTATCTTGCTTGGAACTGGTATCATATTCAGTATTGAAGGTACAAAGTTTACATTTGAACAAGTCCTGTTTGAATGTGTGAGCGCATTTGCTACGGTTGGTCTTTCAATGGGAGTTACAACTCAACTTTCAATAAGCAGTAAATTTATTATAATGGCATTGATGTTCATTGGTCGTCTTGGTCCATTGACAATTGCATACAGTTGGAGAAGAAATTCTAAAAACATTCAATATGTTGAAGAAAATATATTAATAGGATAATGAGGAGTAATTATGGCAGATAACAATTTATATGGTATTATTGGTGTGGGAAGATTTGGTTTATCATTAGCAGAAAATTTGACAAATAGTGGTAAGACAATAATTGCAATAGATAAAGACTCTCAAAAACTTACTCCGCTTAAGAACACTATAGATCATCTTTTAACTTTAGAAGAACTATCAAGAGACAGTTTGCGTGATGCAGGTATTGCTGAATGCGGTACTGTAATTGTATGTATTGGTAAAGATATTGAGGCAAATATTCTTGCAACACTTAATGCAATAGAGCTGGGTGTTCCTCGTGTTTTTGCAAAAGCAATAAGTGATGATCACTCAAGAATTCTTGAGAAGATTGGAGCTTCCGTTGTAAATCCAGAAGTTGAAATGGGTGCTAAGTTGGCAAAGACGCTTTCTGCCAAACTCACTCTAGATGTGCTACCAATTGGAGAAGATTTTTCAATTGTTGAAGTTCAATGCAATGAAAAGTTCTTTGGAAAAAGTGTTATTGACTTGGACTTTAGAAGAAAATATGGTGTGAATATCGTGGCAATTGTAAGAGACGGAAAAGCACATGGTAACATCCTTCCTACAAGTATTATTGAAGAAGGCGATATTCTTGTATTGAGTGGAAATAACGAACATATCAACAACTTCCAAAATAAGAATTCACAGTAATACTTGGACTTATTATTTAAAAACTTTATTGCCTTTATCAGTTAACATTTATATACTGTTATTATGAATAAAGAACATAAACATACAATTATCATAGCAGGCGCTGGAGTCTTCGGAACTGCTTTAGCAGAGCGCTTTGCATGGAATTCTAATAATAAAATACTTTTATATGCGCGTCATCAAGATGTTGTTGATGATATCAACATCAATCATCAGAACAAGAAATGTTATCCCACTCGATTTTTAGAAAGGTCCATAAGTGCTTTCAACAATCTTGAGAAATTTTCTGAAGCAGACTATATCTTTCTTGCAATTCCATCTTCTCATATAGTTTCATTCAAAGATAGTATAAAACAATATGTCAAACCTTCTGCTCTGGTAGTAAACCTTGCAAAGGGTTTGAATAGCGATGGTAGCTTCATAACTGATAAAATCTCCAATCCTGCGAGCATGAAAGGTCCTACATTTGCAATAGAACTTCTAAATGGTTTTCCTTCAGCTTTCACTTTTGGTGGGCAGAAGGAAGATTTTTTAAAGCTCAAAAAAGAAGTTCTACCTTCAACTATGATCTCTCTTGATTATACTTATGATGCAAAAGCTGTAGAGCTGCTGAGTGTGCTAAAAAATATGTATGCTATAGCAATTGGTCTAGTTTCAGGTCGCTATAACTCCCCTAATGTTGACTTTCTAATTTATACAAAAGCCGTAAATGAAATGAGATCTTTTTTGACATTGTTTGGATGCTCTGATGATACAATTTTCAAGTACTGTGGAATTGGAGATTTAGGACTCACCAGTTTGAATGATCTATCCCGCAATCGAACATTAGGTCTTCTAATTGGCAAGGGTTTCATACCCGATGTTAATAACAACAGTTCAACAATTGTTGAAGGTTATCGAACAGTTAAATTGATGAAAGAGATGGTTCATGAAAAAGAGCTGGACCAAGATTACCCAATAGTTGGTGCATTGTATGATCTTCTTTATGGAAATGGTACAATCTATACCTATCTTGAAGCTGTATTCGATTAAAAAAAAACTGGCCTACTGCAGGTCAGTTCTTTTAGTAATTTGTTACTAGTTTCTTGTAAGAGATTTAGGAATTTCAATTAATTCATTTTCACTCTTTCTATAGAAAACTGCTGTAAAGCCAATTATAGCTACAACTTCACTTTTTGTTTTCTTAGCAAGATTTTCACTAATTTCTCTAGCATCTTCTTTATTAGCTTGGAACTTTACTTTTACAAGTTCATGGCAAGCTAAAGCTTCGTCTAAAGCTTTTACAACATTCTCGCTTAGACCTTCTTTACCAACCATTACTATTGGTTGCAATTTATGAGCCATTGATCTCAAATAATTTCTAACGTTACTTTTCATAAACCCTACTTTAATGATTCTTGAATCTTTTTACAACATACAAAATATCTTTTTTAATTCTTATTTTTACCTATAATTTAAAATAGCTACATTTTATAATAATAATTACAAAATATAGCTACTTTTATCATAGATAAATGTTATTTGTATAGCTTTACAACCTCAAATCTTTTAATTTTTTTAGTACTTGTTGTTGGAAGAGATTCTTTAGCTACCACGATTTTTTCAATCTTCTGATAGCTTTTCATTTCTTTATTGACTGCAGTGATTATCTCGTTGATTCTCTCTTCAATCTTTTTGGCGTCTTCCTTGACCTCTTCAACAAATTCAATTGAAGGATAAATAACAGCTTTGATACCTTCAGTCTTCATTGCTGCATTCTTTACATATCCAATCACACAGATTTGCCCAATTTCATTGTACAGTTGGAAGTGATCTTCTATTTCTTCTGGGAATACGTTCTTTCCACCTTCTGTTACAATGATGCTTTTAGCACGACCTGTAAGATACAGATAGTTGTTGCTGTCTATATGACCTACATCGCCAGTATTGAACCAACCATCTTCATCAAGAACAGCTTTTGTTGCTTCTTCATTTTTATAATATCCCTGCATTACAACAGGTCCTTTTATGTATATGATACCATTACCATCACTGTCTGGGTCAACAATTTTCTGCTCACAACCTGGAATCAACTTACCTACACTGGATTCAATGTATGCTTCAACTGGATTTAGGTGAGTGATTGGAGATGTCTCTGTAAGGCCATATCCTTGCACAAAATCAATTCCAAGTTCATTGAACATTTTGAAAGTGGATGCAGGGAGAGGACCTCCACCAGATATACAAATTCTGTTGGTATCCAAAGAAATCTGTTTCAGAAGGAAATTGAACATCTTATGACCGACATTTTTGTTGAATACTTTCTTTATAATTCCAGATATACTCATCAAGAATCTTATTATTCCATACAGGATTATGCTTTTTTTCTTAACCCCATCAAGAAGACCTGCAAGAAGTTTGTTGAAAAGCATTGGTACTCCTAAGAACATTGTAACTTTCCCTTCTTTCAGTTCTTTAAGAAGTTGGCTTACAACAAGTCTCTTACCAAATACAATCTCTGCACCAACACTCAAAGCTTCAAGGAAAACAGCAAGCATTGTGTAAGCATGATGGATAGGAAGAATTGCATAGAATATGTCAGTATTATAGATTGCCATATTTTTTTGAGCTAAATAACAATCACTCACGAGATTCTCATGCGATAGCATTACGCCTTTAGGAGTTCCTGTTGTACCACTTGTGAACAATATAGCAGCAAGATCCTGTGAACTTACTTCTGGAGCCTTTGGATTTAACTCACCTTCTTCAAGGTTATTCAGTATATATCTCTCGTTTTTCTTTTTATCAAGACAGAGAGTTTCTGTTAGATTTAAAAAATTATTGGCATTTGCATTTTTGCATACAATCTCATCAGCTATCATATATTTGACACCTGCAAAAGCCATCAGACTTTCCATCTCATTTACTTTCATATTTATATCTAGAGGAACGACAATACAGCCAGCATACAAAATACCAAGATATGAGAGTCCCCATTCAACACTATTTTTACCAATTAAAGCTATTTTATCACCTTTCTTAGCACCAGATGCAATTAAATGGTTAGCAAATTCAACAACAATCTTTTTGGATTCTTTATAAGTTAATGTAAAGTCTTCAGGAACAAATTGCCTAAAACAATCATTGCTTGGATATCTTGAAACTGTAATATCAAACATCTGAGTTAAAGTTGGCCATTCACCTTCAAAAACTTTACCTCTATAATCATTCAAAAATGATGTTGAATCATTTTCTTTAAACTTAGCCATATTAACCTCCACAGTAAAAAGCTATATCTTAACTATATACTAAATGCTTTGAACCAAACATTCAATATTTATAATGACAAGTTATCACTTTTCGTCAATTTGTAATTAAAAATAACAATCATTAAAATATATTTCTTTATTATTTTGTAATCAACCTAATAAAATTAATAATATTGCAATATTTACAGAATAACAACTTATTTTTTTGTGTTATTTTCCAGTATATTTTCCCATAAATTAAATATACTATTTACGAACTAAAGTATTATAGATAAAGTTACATCTATGAAAAACATTGCAAGCTTTGATGACATCATTACATACATGTCATGCTATACTAATTTAGAAAAGAACTTAAACCATATAAATACTCGTAACTATCGACTTGATAGAATGAAAAAACTTCTTGAGCATTTTGATCATCCTGAGAAAGATTTTAAATCAATACATGTAGCCGGAAGTAAAGGTAAGGGCTCAACATCAAAATTTATTGCAGAAGGTCTTAAATCTCAGGGATTTAAAGTAGGTCTTTATGCATCCCCTCACCTAATTGATTACAGAGAACGATTCACTTTATGTGGATCATTCTTTGATGATGATTTTCTTATTGAGACTGGTAGATTTATGATTGAAAAACTTGAATCTTTTACATTCTCTGATGAATGGGGAGAGACCTATCCAACAACTTTTGAACTTTTCACTCTTTTTGCGTTCTTGCTGTTCTCACGATATAAGTGTGACTGGGCTGTTATTGAAACAGGACTTGGAGGTAGACTGGATGCCACAAATACAATAATTCCAGAAGCATCTGTTATATGTCCTATTGAACTTGAACACACCAAGATTTTAGGTTCCACAATACAGTTGATTGCATCAGAAAAATCAAAGATCATAAAATATAAAGTACCATGCTTCATCGCTACAATGAGAGAGGAAGCAAAAGCTGTTATGATTGAAGAGGCTATGTCTCAAAATAGCACTATACATATTTTAGAAAATAACATCTCCAGCATTGATTCAAACACAACATCAGAGGGTGAGAAGGTTCATATTGTATGGAACAATGGTTTGGATGATAGGCTCACTTTAAAACTGAGAGGAAAAGTAATGGCACAAAATTGTGCACTTGCTCTTATGACTCTCAGATCTTTAGGTTTTAACAATCAGGAAATGTTGAAAGCTGTTCAAAATACAGCTCTTGCTGGAAGATTTGAAACAATAAGCACAAAACCTGATTTAATTATTGATGGAGCTCACACGCCTGTTTCAATAGCTTCTTTGATTGATACTTCAAATCAACTGTTTGATAAATCCAAAACCACTGTGATTTTTGGTCTTGTAGAAGATAAAGATTATACACACATAATTGGAGAGCTGCTGAAGAACTTCAATAAATTTATTATCTGCAAACCAGGAACATTCAAAAAAAGCAATCCACAGTTGATATATGATACTTTCCTTCAGCAAAAAGATGATAGCCAAAAAGTTTGGTTGATTGAGGATGCTTCTCAGGCCCTAGGAAAAGCACATGAGATCACTGATAATGATGGCACCATAATTTGCTGTGGTTCATTCTATCTTGCTTCAATAATTGAATTGGCTAATAATGAAAGAAAAAAAGAGGATTTTAAAAAATGTCTTTAAATTGGAAAGAACTTGAATTGATAGTATCAGAATTAGATTTTGAAGGCTCAAGACTTCAAAGTGTGATTCAGCATGATTTCCACTCACTCTCCTGGATATTTTATTCTTCAGAGAGAGGAAAGTGGACTCTTTACAGTGAGATTGGAACCAACAATTCTAGAATACATGAATCTTTAAAACGTTCAACTCCTCCTCAGTATGGCAAAACAAAAAAATTGCAGCGTTTTGTTCAGTACTGCAGAGCAAATATTGAAGGTGGAAAGGTGATCTCTGCAAAAACTGTCTCTGGTGATAGAGTATTCATTCTCACCATAAAATCAGAAGGTAAAATTTTTAATATATTCTTCCGTCTGTACAGTGGTCCTGGTGCAAATATAATTATCACAGATGAAAACTACATCATTTTAGAATCTCTAATGAGAAGGCCCAATAGAAATGAGATATCTGGAGATTTACTTGAATACCCTAAAGAGAGAGAGGACAATGGTAAGTTTTCAATAAGAGAGCGCATTGCTGGGAAATCTTTCAATGAACAAATTGAAGAGACCTACGGAAAGCTCACAACTGAATTGACTCTTGAACAGCTAATTGAAAAAGTTGAGAACCAAAGAAATAAAGCTCTAAAAAAAGCTGAAGGCAATGCAACAGCTCTCAAGAAGAAACTCAAATCTACAGAGAATTATGAAGAAAACAAGTTGATGGCAGATCTTTTATCATCAAATGTGTATCGCATAAAACCACATGCCACAGAAGTTGAAGTTGATAACTGGAAAACTGGTGAGAAAATTATAATTCCTTTGAATGATAAGCTCAATGCAAGTGGAAATATTGAATCCTACTTTGATAAGTACAAAAGAGCAAAGAGAACTTACACAACGTCTTTAGAGAGCTATCAGGCAGCTCTCAAAACATATGAAGATCTCAGAGCGTATTACGACAGACTTCTTACACTATCTGAAAATGAGGGCTCAAATATACAGCGTTTAAAAAAAGCTATAGATCAAAATGCTCCTGCAAAATCAAATGAAAAAGTAACTGTAGGGCTAAGATTCGAATCTCATAAATTCATCATACTGGTTGGACGAAATGCAAAGGAAAATGATTTTCTTCTTCGTCACAATGTCAGAGGAAATGATTGGTGGATGCATACAAGAGATTTTCCAGGAGGCTATGTTTTCATCAAAAACCAGAAGGACAAGACTGTTCCTTTGGATGTAATACTTGATGCAGCAAATCTTGCAATCATCTATTCAAAGGCCAAAAATGCCGGAGTTGCAGATCTATATTATACTCAAGTTAAATATTTAAGAAGAGCAAAAAATGGACCTTTAGGTCTGGTCCTGCCAACAAATGAAAAGAATCTTCATGTAACATTGGAAGACAGTAGGATTAATGAGCTATTTAAGGATAAATAAAATTTATTTTTTAAATAAGTTTGTATATAACGCTTTTTTTAGTTATTATTGTTAAAAGGATTTACAAGTGAAAAATAATATTTCAATTCAATATCACAATGATATTTTCTATCCATCTGATAAAGATGAGATTGAAGCTAACATCAGTAAAATTGAAACAGATGAAGAAAAATTTGATGTTAAGGGACTTCTCCTACCCCATGCTGGTTATGACTACATACTGCCTTTGCTAGTAAGAGCCTTCAGTTCTATAGAAAAGAACTTTGATAACATCATACTAATTGGCTCACCTCATCAGGACATTTTATCAAAAGATTCACCGTACAACATCTTTCTTCCTTCTTTCGAAGGTTGCATGACGCCTTATGGTCCAATTTTGTTCAACAGTCACATAAAAGAGATTTCCCATGATGGTATGCTCAGAGACTCTTACTTTGAGGAAGAAAGTGAATTTGAGTTAATCTATCCAATGATAAAAAAGTATTTCCCAGAGACACCTGTCATTCCAATTTGCACTGAAGTCTTTAATTCCAAAAAAAGTAAGGATTTAGCAACTTTTTTGAACAAAATTTACTCGATTGAAAAAAACAGTCTTGTAATAGTTACTGCCAATATGAACAGTCCTAAAAAAGAAAAAGTGGCTTATGATGATGCAATGAATTTCAAGCAAGCTATAGAAAATGGAGCATATTTACTGTCTCCTGAATACAGAAAGATTGTGACTTCATGCGGTAGCGGGATTTTTGATGCAATCAAAAAAACTAAAGTACTGAAAGATAAGAAATGGAAATTATTGATGGTTGAACGAGAGGGCGAGATCTCACAATCAATAAACAAAACAACTAGTAAATCCCAGATAGTCTATCATGGACTTGGTATACTACAATAGGAAATTATTTATGTTCACAAATGAAAACATTGTCAATTTAGAAATTGACGGCATTGAATACTCAGCAATTGTATTCGATAATAAAAATACTGATTTGCCTGCAGCTCTTCTCACAGGAGAGAAAAAACCAAGCTATCTTTTCGAAAATGGGAAGGTTGAACAGTGGTACTGGAAGAATTTCTCTTCTTACAATGGTTCAAAATGTTTATATTTTGATAAGATATCTCTTCATCCTCTGGCTGAATTATCTACCACACTTAGAAGTAAGGCACCTCTTTTGATAAATAATCTAGCAAAAGCTCTAAATCAATGTTCCAAGGAATTTCTTGATATGAGAGGTGGAATCGTAAGTGCTTGGAGAATCTACTTCACTGATACAAATGGTGTTTTGATTTTATCAAGCAATCTTGGTGATATTTTTTCATCAACCAATACTGAGGAAACTCGTTTTGCAAATACATCCAGCTTGATACACTCTGGCATACATCCCTCTTTCACTTTAATCGATGAGATTGCACAGCTTTATTATTTTGCAGCTTTAGGAATCAAACCTTTTGAAAATGATACTGTAAGGGAGATTGGTTACAGAGCAATACCATTAGCCGTAGCTGCTCCTGTGCTTTGCCCAGAATTGGATAAAGATATGATAAACAAGATTGATGGTATCTTAAGTCTGAAGATGGGGAAACAAAGAGAGATTTCAGGTAACTTAGATCCGCAGCAAGCTCTTGAATGGTTCTATACAAAGATTGAAGATGAAAGTTGGAATCTTCCCAATAGAGATAGTGTTCCTGATGTGATGAACATTTTGATGAGCAATGAGAAAACAAGTGCCTATTTAAAATATACAGAGTCCAATGCAAAAAAAAGAATATTCTGGAGAACAAAAGGTACAGTGCTCATAATTGTTGCTGTCATTGTTTTATTTGTCGGTTCATTTATTTTTGGAAGAGTAAAAGATTATCTTGCACCACCGTACACTGCTGGTCAAAATCAAGAACAGATAATTGAGAGTTATTATGATGCGCAAAATGATTTAGATATTGAAAAATTAGAAGACAGTCTTGCTCGAGGTGTTGATTCTCCAATTTCGAATGAGGTCACAACTTTATTTGTAACAAGACAGACCAGAATGGCTTATGAAAACAGTGATACAATTATAAATCCTGTTACATGGGAAGAAGAAGGAAGACCGGCAATAGCTTCAGGTAGCTATATTTATGGTGTTGATGATGTAAAAATTGAAGACATTGGAAATAACAACTACAAAGCTACATCTATATTCTACTCCCCAGATAACTACACTGATAGTTACACTGACGTTGATGAGGATGAAGTTGAAGCTGTAAGTGATACAACTCCTATTTATAGATTTGAACAAATTCAAGTATTTACCATTGAGATGACTGATAAAGGTTGGTATGAGATAACTGCAATCAATCCAATCAGTGTCAAATATGTTGATACTCTTTTGGTACCAATCATCAAACAGAGCACAGCCTCTCTTGTTGATTCTCAGATTCCTGGTGCCACTGCAACTGAAGAAGCAGATACAAGGGTGACTGAAGTTTACGTAGATCCATATCTTAAGAAGATTGCACAGCAATCAACAGATATGACTACAGACTAAAGTCATTTTAAATAAAAATGCAGCCTATCTCTAGGTTGCATTTTTTTATTCTCTATTCAAACGGGAAATAATAATTCCAAGATTTTCTTAAATCATCACAGATATCCATAACTCGAATGATCTCGCTGTGAGGCATCGAAGGAGCCTCCAGAACGCCTTTTTCAATACAATCCAAGCATTCTTGTACTTCATACTCAAACCCTGTTAATTGGGCAGGTATTTCATATTCTTTTACAAGATTATAATTCACATCATAAAGTTTGATTGCCTCTGGATTGTTGATATTTGAAATCTCCAGATATCCTTTATCTCCATTGATCACACCTCTTCTATCCAAGTTAGAATAGATACTTGTTCTGAAGGTTGCCAGCATTCCATTTTCATAGATAATGCTGACATTTTCCATACCATCTACTCCTGAATTTTTATCCAATACTACAGATGATTCAATTTTTTCAATTTCTGATTCAAAGAACATCAATGTAAAGTTGATTGGATACACACTCAAATCTAAAAGTGCTCCTCCAGCTAATGATTTTTCTTTGATCCTTTCATTCATCTGAACATTATATCCAAGATTTGAATCAACAGATGTTATGTTACCAAGTACTCCGCTTTCAATGATGTCATTAATAATTTTTCTAGAAGGTAGATATCGAGTCCAAATAGCTTCTGCAAGCAAGAGTTTTTTGTCTTCAGCTATTTTCAAGACTTCTCTGGCCATCTTGCTGTTTGCTGTAAAAGCTTTTTCACATAAAACATTCTTATTATGATTTAAAGCTTCTTTTATCAATTCATAGTGGTGAGAATGAGGTACTGCTATGTATACCAAATCAATTGCATCATCACTGAGTAATTCTTCATAAGATCCAAAGGCCTTTTGACTTTTGTATGTCTGTGCAAATTTCTCAGCTTTGGATAGAGATCTAGAGGCAACAGCATATAAATTGACACCATCCATCAAATTAACAGTTTTAGCCATTTTGGTTGCAATATTACCACAACCAAGAATTCCAATATTATTCATAAATAATTAACTCCTATATTTGATGATTATATCATAAAATATAGAAGTTTCAATTTTTTTTATAATTTGTTTGTTTTGTGACATTGCATCAATTCATCAAAAATTAGAGAATTTGTGCTTTAATTATTCAATTCCTAGGTGTTCATTTGGACAAATAATTCTCAATAAGTATTTTTATCTTTTCATCGTCTTTTGCATCCATCCAATTTACATTTTCAAAACTTTTGAAGAAAGTATACTGTCTTTTTGCATAGTGCTTGGAATTGAGCACAATCCTTTCTAAAATTTGAGAGCTTGATTGCTCACCAGTCTTCATGGCTTCAAAGAATTCTTTGTATCCAATGCCTTGCATTCCTGGCCAAGATGCATCAGCTCCCTCTCTTATAAGAGTTTTGATCTCGTCCAAAAGACCTTCTTGCAACATAAGATTCACTCTGAGCTTCAAACGTTTTGCCATCTCTTCATTATCTCTATACAGACCAATTATTAACGGATCCATATTATTTCTGGGAGTTTTGGGAACACTGAATGATGATAGAGGTTTTCCACATGTTCTGTATACCTCTACAGCTCTCTGAATTCTATATGAGTCATTTGGGTTTATTCTTTGATATGAAGTAAAATCTACTTCCTTAAGAATCTGATAGATGGATTCAATTCCATTTGACTTTATTTCTTTTTCTATATCAGCCCTAACTTTTTCATCAGTTGGTGGGGCCTCACTCAATCCATATAAAAAGTGCTTGAAGTAGAAAGCTGTTCCACCACTAATAATTGGGATTCTTCCTCTATTGTATATATCAACAATCGCTTCATCAGCTTTCTTTATAAAATCAGCTACTGTGAATTGTTCAGTTGGAGGAAGTATATCAATTAAATAATGTGGAACTTTTTTCATTACCTCAGCAGACACTTTAGCTGACCCTATATCCAAGCCTCTATAAACTTGGATGGAATCAGCATTAACAACAGAAAATCTGTCTTTACATATATCTGTAAGTAGTTTTGTTTTTCCTACACTGGTAGGCCCAAATAGGAAAATTAGTTTATTAGAGAGTTGGATTGTCTTTAGCTTCTTCTTCTTTAGTATACGCAATATCGCCGTTTAATGCACGAGATAATACTTCGCTTACAATTTTACCGTTCTCTTCTTCAATCTCTCTACCACCACAACCAGGATTTGCTAAGATGTTAGCTTCTTTGATTGCAACACAGGTAAGTTCATACATATTACCTTTAAAATCGATTAGAGTATCCAATGGTATTTTATTCACCTTTAAGGCTCCTTATTCTTGATGTAACTTCATTATAATATAGCATAATGAGTCTTTTGTATAGTACCTAAAAGTACTAATGGCTTTTCTTATTTTTTATTTATTATCTTTTATATAATCAATTATAACTTTTACTATTTCTTCAGGGGTCTTGCCCTCTGTATCAATAACCAAGTCAGCAATCGAAGTATCTGTGTTATCAATTCCATAAATTCGTTTGTAACGATTTGTATCATTCCTATCACGAGACTTTGTTTGTTCCAAACGTGTTTGGAAATCACCCTGTTCTCTTTTGAAGACTCTTTTAGCTCTTTCAGTGGTTGAAGCATATAGATATACTTTTAAATCAGCTTCTTTTAACATCCAAATGGCAAGTCTAGAACCTAAAACACAGTTCTCTTCTTTCATTGCCATTTCAACTTGTCTTTCATCAAGTTCTTTATCATATGAATCATCGGTTTCTGCGATCTTACAGAAATCCCAAAAATCAAAGCCTTTCTCTGCAGCTAAATTTCTAAATGTAAAGTTGATTTTAGCAAAATTTAAAGTTTCTGCTAATAAAGTTGTCACAGTAGTATTTCCACAACCACTTTTTCCACTAATTGCAATTCTCATATATATTCCCTTATTCTACATTCCGAACTTGTTCTCGGATATTTTCTAAACTATCTTTCATTTGGACAACTTCCAAATTCAACTCAGCAATCTGACTCTTTGAGCCAATTGTGTTGATTTCTCTGTTCATCTCTTGGCATAAGAAATCAAGTCTCTTTCCAATTGCTGTTTCACTTTTGACAAGTTTCTTGAACTCATCAAGATGTATGTGAAGTCTTTTAATTTCTTCATTTATAGTTGCTTTTACAAGCATTGAAGCTACTTCTTGCATGACTCTATTATCATCATAGTTTTGACTGCCAACAATTTCTTCAAATCTTGATTTTAGATTATTCGTAACAATGGCCTCAAGCTCATCAGCTCTAGCTTCAACTTTTACAAGACTATCTTCAATTTTCTTTTCTGATTCAATCAAATCATTTTGAGTTGATAGACCTTCCCTATCTTTGCTGTCTGCAAATTGCTTTAAAGCCTTAGAAAGAGTTTCAAATAGTGGCATTCTGAATTTATCTGTATTTGTATCACTTACGGTTGAAAGAATTCCATCAACTGATAAAAAGTCTGATAATTTTGGTTCAATCATCATACCGCTTGCGTCAATAATATGCCTGAAGGCCTCTGCATAGTGAGATGTTGCATCTTTATCAACAACAACTTTTACATCACTTTTAAGCATCTTAACTCTTATTGCAACTTCTACATGTCCTCTACTTGCTACTTTTTTAACTTCATTTTTAATTTCCATTTCAAATGGTGCTAAATAATATGGGAGGGTATTTATTATATCTAAATATCTATTGTTGTAACTTTTAATTTCGACTGTCAATTGAAATGCTTCAGTTAGAATTTCTGATGCACCGTAACCTGTCATGCTTTTCATATATATGCCTTCTTATTGAATGGATAATGTTGCTTGATTATATAATATATCTTTTCTTTTATAAACCTTTTAAAATATTTTTTATCCCTTCATTTCTAGAATTTTATCAATTAAATAGGTTTTATTACCTGCTCCTAGGACAAGACATATATAATTCTTTCCAATCTCTCTAACAGCAACATCTACAATATCCTCATCACCTTCTAGATAAAAGAGTTTTTCAATATTTATATAATCTACATCTTCCATTCTTTGTTTTAATTTATAATAAAGCGTTAGAGATGGATCATTTATATCTTCATCATTTCTTGCACTTTTGAAAGTTGGAGTAAGTAAAACTTTGTCAAAATTGGTCAGACAATCGACAAATTTTTCCATCAATTTTTTTGTCCTGCTTGCTGTGTGAGGTGTGAAGATACATAGAATTCTCTTCTCTGGATATCTTGCATTCAATTCGTTATATACAGTTTGAATCTCTGTTGGATGATGAGCATAATCATCAAAATACATTATTCCTTTACTTCCCACTACAAATTCAAGTCTTCTGGAGACACCTGGAAAGTCTTGAACAATTTCTAGAGATCTGTTTATAAGTGTTAAAAAGGCTTCATCAAGGATCAATGTCTCTTCTTCTAAATATAACGAGGGATGAGGTCTATCCAAAAGCATGCAGGTGCTCAATATAGCAGATGCTACATAGTTTGAAATCAATCTTCTATCTATTGCAGGAACTTTAAAAGAATTGGTTCGATTGTATAGCATAGGAATTGAAAATGTACCACTGCTGCTTCCTAGCACTACTGTAACTGTCGAATTCAAACTGTATCCGTATGTAATGATATTCAAATCTGGTCTTTTCTGTTGTACGACAGGTATCAACCGTGATGTATTTTTATCATCAATATTGAGTATCACAAATCCATTTGTCTTTACATTCAATATCAATTTCTTATAACTGTCTATCATTGTTTCTATATTTTTGAAATAGTCGGGATGATCCATTTCAATATTAGAGATCAAAACACCATCAGTTCTGTATAATAAAAAATGGTCTTGATACTCACATCCCTCAATCAGAAGATTATCATGTCCTTGAACACACACCTCATCTTCGCCAATTATGTTGGAACCATAAATTGAATAAAATGGAAATTCTTTTCTCTTTCCTTGGGACAGTGCAAATGTGGTCATTGCTGAAATAGATGTCTTACCATGAGTACCACATACTGCATAAGTTTGAGAGCTCAAACTCAAATAAGCTAAGAATTGAGGATATGAATAACTTTTAAATCTACCAGATGCTTTGATTACCATATCACATGAGCTATAAGCAGAAGAATATATGAAATAATCAACAGGAGTTTTGATGTCACTAAAATTGAATCCCTCATATATTTTGATCTCATTATCTTCAATTTTAAGCTGTGTTGAAAAAAAAGTAGATACATCGCAACCAGAAACTTCAAATCCCATTTTTTTCAAAATTAGAGCAAGATTTGACATCCCTGTTCCTTTAATACCGCAAAGAAAAGCTTTTTTCATCATATCCTCCTAAAACAGAAAAAGACCGTCCGAGGACAGTCTTCTCTATAAAACAACGTTAAAACTATTTAGCGTTGTTTTTTCTTGTAGCATTACAAGTTTTACAAATTTTAACTTTCTTATCATCAATTGTTGTTTCATAAAGACATTTAATATTTTCTTTTTTACAAATTGGACAAGTGCTACGGCCGTGATTGTATTCATCACGTATGCCTGTTCCTCTATGTGCTTTGGACATGATTAACTCCTTGAATATTCTATAACTTGATTTGATAATAGTATTTGAATTGTATCCTGTCAAGATGATTGAAATGGTAATTGTTTATTAATTAACCATATATTAATTTTTTTTGATTTTTTTTAATTACTGATTTATTATGTATATAATTTTTTAGTTATGTTTATCAATTTTATGGTTTGCTTTCATATTTCCTTTTGTTCTATTTCGTAGTATCTTGTAGCTATCGAAGGAAAAAGGATAGTTTATGAGATGTGATTATAAAACAAAAAGCAAAGATACAATTATGGAAATTCTTAATAGCAACAAAGATATTACTTTGAGTGCCGATGATATTTTTAAAATTTTCCAAAAAAAATGTGTAAATGTAAATATAACCACGATCTATAGAAATTTAGACAAATTGGAAAAAGAAGGTGTTTTGAACAAGTTCCCAGCCTCTGATTCTCATAAGGCACTTTATCAAATTATATGCCATGATTTGCACAATGAAGAACACTTGCATATGCAGTGTTCTAATTGTGGAAAAGTTATTCATCTTGATTGTGATTACATGGCTGATTTTGTCAAACACATCAAAGACCATCACCAATTTGATCTCACATGCGATAAATCAATATTGTTTGGTCTTTGCGATGATTGTAAAAAGAAATTAGACGATTCTTCAAAAATCAATAAGTAATTAAATCTTCCAATCCATTTTCTTTCAAGTAATTATCAGCATAACTTTCTTTAACAACTTTTACTGATTTTAAAGTTATACAGTTGTCAAATGCTAATTTACCTATATATGTAACATTCTCAGGTATTTCTATTTCTTCAAGTTTGCTGCAATATTGGAATGAACTATCACCTATTTTCAACAAAGATTTTGGAAGAACTATATTCTGCAGATTCACACAACCGATAAAAACACAGTCATCAATTTCTTGGAGTCCTTCTTTAAGTATAACTGTATTCAGTTGTTTGCAACTTGAGAATGCAAAATTCTTAATAACTTCTACGTTTAAAGGAATTTCTATTTTTTCAAGTTGATCACATCCATGAAATGTCAATTCTTCAATTACAACAATGCTTTCAGATAGCTGTACATCTTTTAAAGATTTACAATTTTCAAAAGCAGCAGCTCCAATTGATAAAACACTGTTAGGAATGGAGATTGTTTCAAGTCCTGTAGCTTCTTTAAACACCCTGTCACCAATCAAGGTCAAAGAATCAGGTAATGTTATACTTTTAAGGGATGAATCATTACTGAAGGCCAATGCACCTATTGTATGTAGATTTTTTGAAAGCTCAACATCAGTAAGTAAAGTACAATCAGCAAATGCAGATTCTTTTATCAATTCTACAGAATCTGGAACGGTAATCTGCTCAAGTCCATAGCATTCAGAAAAGCATAAACTAGGAACATATGATATTTTTGGATAATTGATAATTTCTAATTTCTTACAACCAGAAAAGGCAGCTGAACCAAGTTTTTTCAAACCACTTCCTTCAAACTGAACTCGTTTTAGTCGTACACATTTCTCAAAAGCACTCTTACCAATAGATTCAACTTCTTCCGGAATGATCACATTTTTTAACTTCTTACTTTTCTTAAAAGCCTTTTTCTTTATTTTAGTTACATTTTTATTGATGTTAACTTCTTTCAGTGTCTTGTTGTTCTTGAAAGCACCTTTCTCGATTACTTTAATTTCATCAGGTAATGTAAAACTTTCTGTATCAATATCTTTTGGATATTTAACTAAATTTTCCATTTTCTGATCATATAGAACACCTTTTATTTTGATGAACATAACTCCATCTTTATAAACATATTTCATTAAAACTCCTAAGAATATTATCTTTAAAAAAATAAAAACCATCTAGCATACAAAATATATGCTTAATGGCTTTTTTAATTATTTTAATTGTAAAATATTCATAATTCTATCTATTCGGCAAATAGTTGGATAATTTCACGACTGGATTTGCATTGTTCGAGCATTCTTCTGAAAACAGAAGAAGAACAACTTCGTGCAATAGCTGCTAATACCTCAACATGTGCTGATGCAGCACTAACTGGAGCTACAACCAAAAAGAAAAGTTTACTTTTCATGTGGTCTGGAGAATCAAAATCAATTGGTTCCTTAGAAACTCCAACTACCAAAGAAATTTTATCAATAGCTTCACTCTGTGCATGAGGGATGCAGATTCCTTTGCCGATACCTGTAGAACCTAGTTCTTCTCTGTTTTTAACAGCTGTTAAAACTGCTTTATAATCAAAACTACTTAGGTCTTTACCCTTAGCAAGAGTTTGAACTAACTCTTCTAAAATCTCATCTTTAGTTTTACCGGTTAGTGGAACTTTAATTAAATTCTCATCTAATATTTCTACTAAATTCACAATATTGCTCCTTAAAAAGCTTATTCAAAAGTTTCCCATAAATCTTCATCCTCGCGGACAAGCATTACAGGACAAGGTACAGTTCTTACCATTCTGTCTGTTTCACTATTAAGTTCATCTCGTCTAGAACGGATGGTACTAACACCACCAAGAACCAATAAGTCGACGTCATTACTTTTAATATAGTCACGGACGATTCTGTGAGCAGAACCTTCTTCAGTTATACAAGATACATCAACTTCCTTCTTTTTTGCAAGCTTTTGTGCATGTTTTAAGTATCTCTCAGCATCTTTTTGTAGATCTCGTTGATATTCGTTCTTTTCCAAGTCCAAAAATATACCAACTTTAACTAAATCAGATAAAGCTTTTGTGTTGACAACATACATTGCAGACAATTCAGCTTTATTTTGTTTTGCCAATAAAATCCCATACATCATTGCAGAAATTGATTCTTCACTTCCGTCAATATATACCAAAATATTTTTAAAGGGTACCGCCATATTAAACCTCCACGTTAATATTAGAAGAAACAGTTTTTACACTCAAGTCTAATGATTCTTTAGCATCTTTTTTAGCTTTAGCTTCTTGTTGCTTTTGTAGATTATCTTTAACATTCTTCAATAGAATGAAACTTTCTCTTTCACTTTCTTCAATACGACCCTTCATGTACTTAATCGTATCTTGAGTTTCAGGAATAGAAATCTTTTCAAGAGCATTAACTTTCCTTATTGTTTTCTTAACTTCTCTTGAAAGTCTCATGATTGAGACTTTCAATTCAGCCAGTCTTCCCATTAATTCTAAGCTCTCAGAAAATCTTTGTATAGCTAATTCAGATAATAATGAAGCACTTTCTTGAGAAAAATATGGTCCCTTATCTGTAAATGTTGTTTCAACTACAGGAACACTTACCCCCATAACCTTTCTCTGAGAAACGTTAACAGAATATTCAATATTTGTTGCTCCGCTTAAATTTCCCACTTTCAATCTTCCCATTTCCATGATTGATTGACTTAAAGTACTCCATGCTGTATCTAGTGATTCATCAACTTTACTTTGATAATCTACTGCTTGGTCAACTAATGACAATAATTCAGACACAAGAATCTGCCTCTTCTGGTCAAGAAGTTCATAACCTAATTTAGCGAACTTTAAATTATCTTCCAGTTTCATCAGATTGCTCCTGGTAGGAGCTAATTTTGTGTCCATTAATCATCTACCTCCACCCAATGATCTTCAATCTCTTCTTCTGTGAGTCGCTGAAGTTCTTCGGCAGGCAGGAACCCTAAAGCTTTCCAACCAATATCTAGTGTTTCAGCAATTGATCTATTTTCATCAAATCCCTGTCCAATGAAATGATTTTCAAAGAAATTACCAAACTTGATGTACTGTTTATCTATAGAAGTCAATTCTTCTTCACCAATAACAGATGCCAAGTTTCTTACTTCCTGAACGTGAGAGTAAGAAGCAAACAATTGGTTTGATAGATGAGGATGATCATCACGAGTCATACCCTCACCAATACCATCTTTCATCAATCTTGATAAAGAAGGAAGAGGATTGATTGGTGGATACAGATCTCTTGAGTGCATGCTACGATCAAATACAATTTGGCCCTCAGTAATATATCCTGTCAAATCAGGAATAGGATGAGAGATATCATCATTTGGCATTGATAAAATTGGCAACTGTGTAATGGAACCCTTACTTCCTTTGATCTTACCAGATCTTTCATAAAGCTCTGCTAGATTGGAATATAAATATCCTGGATAACCTTTACGAGAAGGAATCTCACCACGTAGTGTGGCAATCTCTCTTAAAGATTCACAGTAGTTTGTCATATCAGTCATGATAACAAGAACCTGCTTACCTTTATCAAATGCCAAATACTCTGCAAGTGTTAGAGCTGTTCTTGGAGTGATAGTTCTCTCAATAGAAGGATCATCTGCAAGAGATAAGAACAGTGCTACATTTCCAATAACTCCACTTTCTTCAAATGAATTGATGAAATATCTTGCAACATCATATTTTACACCCATTGCAGCAAAAACAATTACGAAATCATTGTCATCATTGATAACTTTTGCTTGTTTAGCAATTTGAGCAGCAAGCTCATTGTGCTCCATACCATTACCAGAGAATATTGGTAGTTTTTGACCTTGAATCAAGGTTGTCATGCCATCAATTACGCTTATACCTGTTTGAATAAAATCTTTTGGATAAACACGTGCTGTTGGGTTGATTGGTTCACCATTAACATCTCTCTCAAATTCACCTTGTGGAATTGGAGATCCATCACGACTTTGTCCCAAACCATTCATAACTCTTCCCAACATGTTCTCTGATACAGGAAGTTTCAATGGCTCCCCCATGAAGTGTGCGCCTGTTCCAGGCATTGTCAATCCAGCTGTACCTTCAAAAACCTGAACACATACAACTTCATCACTGGTATCAAGTACCTGTCCAGAACGTCTAGATCCATCCGGTGCGACAATCTCAACAAGCTCTCCATAACCAATTGGGTGAGTATTTTTCATATATACCAAAGGACCATCAATTTTACTTGCACCAAGATATTCACGTCCTGCTAATAAACGACGGTCTGTATTCTTAGTCTTCATAGATGCCTCCTAAGCTAGCAATACCTTTTTCAAGTCTAAGTTCAAGTTTATCAATTTGATCTATATCTTCATTGCTTATTGCAAACTTAATACGTGAAATTTCTTGTACTACTTTCAATCTTTTTAATTTTACCAATGGAACGCCTTTTTCAATAGCTTCTGAACCACGATGCCAGTATGTTAAAATTACAGATAGCATTTTAACCTGTTTTTCAACAGTACAGTATCTATCAATTTTATCAAAAGCATTCTGCTGTAAGAAAGCATTTTTGAATAAAGTACAGACTTCCAAAATAAAGTTTTGAGAATCAGGAAGAGCATCCGCTCCAACCAATTTAACGATCTGTTGCAATCGTCCTTCTTTTTGAAGTAATTCCATTATTTCTTTTCTGTTATCTGCCCAAGTGTCATCACTTTTTTTATTCCACCAGTCCTTAACATCAAGCAGATACTCACTGTAACTATCAGTCCAACTGATTGCAGGATAGTGACGTGCTGAAGCAAGTTGTCTATCAAGACCCCAGAAACAACGTACGAAACGTTTTGTGTGCATTGTAACAGGCTCTGAGAAGTCACCTCCTGGAGGAGATACAGCACCAATTACAGATACTGAACCTTCTTTTCCACAGAGAGTCTTCATGAGACCAGCTCTCTCATAGAATTCAGCAATTCTTGTAGCAAGATATGCAGGGAAACCTTCTTCAGCTGGCATCTCTTCCATACGTCCTGAAAGCTCTCTTAAAGCTTCAGCCCATCTAGAGGTAGAATCTGCCATAATAGCTACGGCATAACCCATATCTCTATAATACTCAGCCATTGTGATACCAGTATAGATTGAAGCTTCACGTGCTGATACAGGCATGTTAGAAGTGTTGGCAATCAAGATGGTTCTTTCCATCAAGCTCTTACCATTTCTAGGATCTATCAATTCTGGAAACTCTCTCAATACATCAGTCATCTCATTACCACGTTCACCACAACCAATATAAACAATTATATCAGCATCACACCACTGTGCAATGGCATGTTGAGTCATGGTCTTACCAGTACCGAAACCACCAGGAATAGCTACTGTACCACCTTTAGCAATAGGGAATAAAGTATCAATTACTCTCAAACCTGTTACCAATGGTGCATGAAAGCTCATTCTATCTGATACAGGTCTTGGGTTTCTAATTGACCATTTCTGTAGCATCTGTACTTTTAAATCAGCACTTTTAGATTGTGAAATTGTAGCAATATCGTCTACTACAGTAAAATCACCCTCTTCTGCTATATCAATAACCACACCTTCTGTTGTAGATGGTGGAATCATTATTTTATGAACAATGGTCTCACTTTCTTGAACTGTTCCAATTATGGAACCAGCTTTAACGGTATCATCATTTTTGACAGTTGGAACAAAATGCCATTTCTTTTTGTGATCAATACCATCAAAAGTTAGACCACGTGAGATGAATGTTCCACTTGCTTCTTCTAGTTTTTCTAAAGGACGTTGAATACCATCGTAGATGGACCCGATCATTCCAGGACCTAATTCTACACTTAATGGTGCGCCAGAACCGTATACGTTATCACCAGGACAAATTCCTGTTGCATCTTCATATACCTGTACAACTGCTTCGTTACCACTTAATTTTTGAACTTCACCAACTAATTGTTGTTCACCAATTCTAATTAGCTCCAACATTTCTGCATCAGTGACATCTGTAACAGTAATAACAGGTCCGTTAACACGTTTTACGTGTCCAATTATTCT
>JALNVT010000003.1 GCA_023231265.1 Sphaerochaetaceae bacterium | reverse complement strand
TCCTGTTATAATCGAGGAGGTCTGTAAGTATGTAAGCACAGTCACTCTTCCTCCAACTTTTAAAAATATATCCATCAATCTCTCTTCTATAGACTGTCAGGTAGATAATTTTGACAGAATAATCCTTGATACAATTGAAAGATATAAAATAGACCCATCTTTCTTAATTTTTGAGGTCACAGAGACAATAGCCTTCATCTCTCCAAAGATAGAGAAAACAATGAAAAATTTGAAAGATCACAACATTCTGTTGGCTCTTGATGATTTTGGATCGGGCTATGCAAACATCGATACTTTGACAAAACTACCTTTTGATATTGTAAAGATTGACCGTGATATGATTCTCTTACTCAACTCTGTGAGATATAAAACAATAACCCTCGCTATAATCAGAACCATCATAGATTATGGATTTGATGTGATTGTTGAGGGTGTTGAAAATAAAGAGTTGGCAGAAGTTCTTAAGAAAAATGGAGCAGTTCATCATCAAGGCTTCTTCTACTAAAAAACGATTAAAATATCCGAATTTAAGGAATTTCTTGAAAACAATCAATAATTTAAACAAGCAATCATAAAATCAACCTATTGTTATTTAGGTTCTCAAGTTATATACTTATGTCATTAACTGCAAGAAGAAAGATTTATGAACAAAAAATGAATCTTTGCATTTAATGATGATTTTAAAAGATACAATCAAAAGAACATAGATGAAATATAAATTATGATAAGTGGTCTTAATAACCGCATTCTGATTGTACAAGCCAACAAATAATGAACATTCACGGAGTATAAAGTGTATAACATTTCATACAATTTAGTGGGATTGGTTTTTCTGATTGTTCTAACAATTTATTTTTTTAAAATTCCAATTTTCCCAAATAGATCAAATACAGTATTCAGGGCGATACTGGTTCTGTCATGTTTGTCAATTGGTCTAGATATATCAACAGCAGTGATAGTAAACAACAGTGAGAACTATTCAATAGCGATGCAGTATGTATCAAATACTGTTTTCTTTCTTGTATATTGGCCTCTTGCTTTTTTCTTTCTTCATTACACAATTCTTCTCACCAAACGAGAGAATTTGATAAACAGCAAGGTCAACTTAGTTTTGAACTCTCTGATGGTAATTGAGATGATAATAATAGCTCTCTCCCCTCTGTTTCACACTATATTCTACATAGATCCAGTTGGTGGTTACACACATGGATTTCTGTATGTTCCAATAGCAATATTGAATGTCATCATTGTATTCAGCGCAGGTCTACTTGTGCTCATAAACAGACGCTCATTCACAATAATGCAGAGAACAGCAATTCCAATGTACATACTGATTCTTTGTGTAGCCAACATTGTTCAGGTTTATTATCCATTTGTTTATGTAACAGGTGCAGCTCTTGCTCTCTCTACATTCATAATGTTTCTAACTTTGCAGAATCCAAATATTTATTATGATAGTCTGACAATGGTTTTTTCTAGAGAATCCTTGGAAGATTATCTATCAAAGCTTGTACATAAAAAAGAAAAGTTTCAAATAATCATTGTTGATGTGGTCAACACAACAAATATAAACAGAACACTTGGAGAGAGAGCTGGATCTGAAATAATCTCCCAGACTGCAAAAAAAATTAAATCCAGCTGTCCAAACAATCTTATATTCAGATTGGAGGGAGATGCTTTTGTTATCTTCACAAAGAGTGAAGAAAGACGAGACAAACTGATTGAGAAATTCAAAAAACAATTTCCTTTCAATTATAAAATTGATACAACCCAGATAACAGTTCATGTTCATCTCAATTACAGTGAGACTCTCAGTAAGTTTGAGAGCACAGCTGAAGCTATTGGAGTGATACAGGACTGTGCCAAATCATCAAAGGAAAACAAGATCAGTTTGATAAATGAATCATCACTTGATGAAATAAAAAGAATCAGAAGCGTTGAGAAAGCACTCCAGCGAGCAATTGATGAGAAAGACTTCTGTGTTTATATCCAACCAATCTACAACACCACCACAGGTCTTTTTGAGAAGGCTGAGGCTCTTGTGAGAATAAAGGATGATGAATTGGGATTGATAATGCCAAACGAATTCATTGAAATTGCTGAGAAGAACAGAATGATCAAGTTTCTAACTCCAGTTGTGATAGAGCAGGTATGTAAATTTATTCATTCAGTCAGCTTTCCTTCAACATTCAAAGCTATATCAATAAATCTTTCAGTTATAGATTGTCTTGATGAGAATTTGGATAAATTCATTTTATCCATGATTGATAAATACGAAATAGACCCATCACGTTTGATATTTGAGATCACTGAAACTGTGGCCTCTCTTGCTCCTCAGGTAACCATAACAATGAAGTCTCTGCAAAAACATGGAGTCAAATTCGCTTTAGACGATTTTGGCTCAGGTTATGCAAACATTGATGCCGTGGTAAAACTTCCATTCAATATAATAAAAATTGATAGAGAGCTGGTTCTACTTCTTCATGATGTTCGTTATAAAGTGATGCTTGAGGGCCTGGTCAAGATAATGCTCAATCTGGATTATGATATAATAGTTGAAGGTATTGAGACCGAAGAACAAGCTGGAGTTCTTGATGGTATGGGAGCCCATGTACATCAGGGTTATCTGTACTCTCGTCCTGTTCCAATGGATGTCTTCACACGCGTCATAAATGACAACGCCACCATAAAACTGTAATGATGGTAGCCATCTTTTTAAAATTTGATTTAGTTATGCCAGTTTGTTCTCTTTGATCAAGTTGTAAGCAATTGTAACCGCTGTAACCATTGTCTCCTCACAAGGAACAACTGGAACAGCTGGATGCTCTCCATTTCCTTGCAATTCTTTACAGATCAAGGTTTGGTATTTATTGTAGAACTGCTCATTGAGTGATGATGTTATCTCATAGGTCGTCTTCTTGGTGATATTCTCAAGACTTCCTGATGATGATAACAATGACAATATTGCAGCACATCCCACAACAGAACCACAGGCAACCTCTCTGTTACCCATACCAGCACCGAAGCCCTCCAAAATAGGGAACAATGATTGCTTATGAATTCCAACCAAATCTATAAATGTAAGTGCAGCAGATTGTGCACAGTTGTTTCCTGCTTTGTGATTTTCAACCACTATTTTCTGATATTCTTCTAATGTTTTCATGGATTCAAATATATAGGGTAACTCTCTATTTTTCAAGATTTATAATAAAAAGAATAAAACACATTTATTTTCTTCAAATCAGTTGCCTTTTTTTCCTCGTTTTAGCATATTTAAAATATGAAAAAAAGTTTTGAACAATGGATAACAAATTTTAGAAAAACACATAATGGCAATGATGAGTTGGGAATGTTCTATATAATTCTCGCATTGCTTGCCAATATAATCTCTCTGGTGGTTCAAATTCCTCAGTTGATGTTGATTTTGGAGACAGCTAGTTTGGCTTTATTATTTACAAGTGTTTTCAGATTTTTTTCTACAAACAAATCTAAAAGATATGCAGAGAACTATAAATTTATCCAATTTAATAAGAAGATAAAACAGTGGTTTGTTGATCAAAGATATTATGCTAAAGAATCCAAAACACATAAATTTTATGTATGTCCTGAATGCAAGACTGTATGCCGAGTTCCTAAGAACAAAGGCAAGATAAAAATAAAGTGTCCAAACTGTGGCCATACCTTCATAAAGAAAACTTGATGACAGAAATTATAAATTGCTATGCAGAAGCTCAATCTGAAAGGATCGGGCTTTTTTTTAGTCAAATTGCTCTGAGAAGAATATGCATTTGTCTCTGAACTTGCAGTTCTTGCAATCCTTACCAGGACACTCTCTGAAATCGATTCCACTTTCAAGCTGCTTGATGTGCCAGCTGAATCCATCGATCTGAGCTTCAAGTGCAAGTTTTTTATCTATTGCAAGTGACAGTTTGTTTCTGTATTGATGAAGAAGTTCGTTTCTTCTTTTAGATCCGTCCTCATCCTCTCTGCTCATGAGTACAATTGATTTGATATTATCCAAAGAAAAATCTAAGTTTTTGAGCTCAATGATACGCCTCAATACAACCAAGGTTTTATCATCAAAATATCTCTGTCCACCCTTGGATCTGAATGAAGCCTGCAGAAGCCCTATTGATTCATAATAGCGAACTGTTCTGATTGAGACTCCAGCCTTTCTAGCCAGATCACCGATTCTATATATCTTTCCACTCATATTTAAATTTTTAACACAATTAATGCAAATTAACAAGTTCAACTGTTATATTACGTATGAAATACAAAATCCAACAAAACAATGTTTTAACTCTCAAAGATTTACCTCCTGAAATGAGGCCAAGAGAGAGAATGAGAAATGGTGGTAAGGACACACTGACAGACGAGGAGCTTTTGGCAATTCTAATTGGTGCAGGTGGTAAGGATAACAATGTCACCCAGGTGGCAAGAAATGTTATAACACTGCTCGATGAAAAAAAGGATGCAACATACGAGGAGCTTCTTTCAATAAAGGGACTTGGTCCTGCAAAAGCCAGCTTGATATGTGCATCTCTTGAGATAGGAAGAAGAAGAATCACATCAAAAAAGAGACAGATTCTTGAGCCTCTTGATGCATTTCACATCGTCAGACATTACTCAACTCGACATCAAGAGCAATTCGTTGTGCTCTCGGTGAACAGTGCTTATGAGGTTCTATCTGTTGATGTGGCATCAGTTGGAACGGTCAACCAGTGCTTGATTCATCCAAGAGAGGTATTTCAACCAGCAATATCGCACAATGCAGTTGCAATAATTCTCACACACAATCATCCGTCTGGAAACCTTGGTCCAAGTAAGAATGATTTTGGAGTCACTCTCAGAATGAAAAAATGTGGAGAGCTTTTGGGAATAAAAATTCTCGATCACATCATCTTCAGTGAGGATGATTTTCATTCGATGCAGGATTTCAATGAGTTCAAGACAATTGATGACCTATAAAAAATGGGAGGCAATCCTCCAAACTCTTAATTCGTATCGTTTTTTATGAATGACGCTCTTTCAGACATTCAAGCACCTGAATCAGCTTCACATCTTTGTAAGTAAGTAAAACTTGAAGATGGTACAATAAATCTGCTGCTTCATTTACCAGTAAATCTTGCTTGTCATGCTGTGACTCTATCACAACTTCAGTAGCTTCCTCTCCAACTTTCTGAGCAATCTTCTTGATTCCACGTGAGAAAAGATTGTTTGTGTATGAGCCCTCTACAGGATACTCTCTTCTATCTTCAATTACTTTTTCTAGATAGAACAAGAACTCTCTTGTATCAACATCATCTGGTTTATTTGATTCAAAGAAACATGTATCAGCTCCAGTATGACAGGTAGGACCTGATGGAATTGCATAAACCAACAGAGTGTCTTTATCACAATCCATCTTGATGTCTCTCAATTCCAGATAGTTGCCACTTGTCTCGCCCTTTGTCCACAAGGTCTGTCGTGATCTTGAATAGAAAGTAACAAGTTTTGAATTGATTGTCTTGGTAAGAGATTCTTTATTCATGAATCCGAGCATCAAAACTGTTTTAGTTCTTGCATCTTGAATAATAGCTGGAATCAGACCACCTGTCTTTTCAAAATCAAGTTCATCAATTTTATCTAAAGTTATCATATTTTTTCCTTTTATTTCCTTATAAACGTACACTTATATTATTATCATTGAGGTATCGTTTCAAGTCCATTATTTGAACTTCGCCAAAATGAAATATTGATGCCGCAAGTGCTGCATCAGCACATCCATCTTCAAAGACGTCCTTGAAGTGCTCCATATTACCAGCTCCGCCTGAAGCAATGACAGGAATTGAAACAGATTTACTTATTCTTTTTGTCAGATCAATTTCAAATCCATTCTTGCATCCATCACTGTTCATGCTTGTAAGTAGGATCTCTCCAGCTCCACGATTGTACACCTCTTTTGCAAAATCAAAAGCATCAAGACCTGTTGCAACACGTCCTCCATGAGTGTAAATCTCCCAACCATCAAGGCCGTTTTTATTGAATGCATCATTTCTTTTTACATCCAATGCGCATACAACACATTGAGAGCCAAAAGTATGTGAGAGCTCTCCAATTATATCAGGATTTTTAACACATATTGAGTTGATTGAGATCTTATCAGCACCACAGCTCAGCATGACATCAACATCTTCAATGGTGTTTATTCCACCACCAACTGTAAATGGTATGCTTATGGTTTTGGATATATTCTTCACAAGCTCAGAGAGAGTCTTTCTCTTCTCAACAGTTGCTGTTATATCGAGAAATACAAGCTCATCTGCTCCTTTATCACTGTAGGTCTTAGCAAGTTCAACAGCATCTCCAGCATCTCTCAAATTCACAAAATTGACACCTTTGACCGTTCTTCCGTTGCATACATCAAGGCACGGTATTATTCTTTTAGCTAGCATTGAATCTCTCCTCAAGTTTTGATAATTCTTCAAGACTTATTCTTCCTTCATAGAAGGCCTTTCCAACAATTGCAGCATAGCATGAGATATCATTCAGGTCCAAAAGATCCTGTTTGCATGAAACTCCACCAGAGGCAACAAGTTCAAGATTGCAAGAGGTGTTCTTTATCAAGCTTTTGTACAGTTCAAAGGATGGACCTGCAAGCATTCCATCTTTTGAAATATCAGTGACAACAACTCTTTTGAAACCTTCATCAATGTAAGATTTTACAAAATCATGAACCTCAAAACCACTTGTATCAAGCCAACCACTTGTTGCAATCATTTTGTCTCTGCAATCAGCACCAAGAACGAGCTTGCTCTCACCAAACTCTTTGAGCCATTCAAGTACAAGCTCTCTGCTTTTAACTGCAATTGAGCCACATGTAATTCTATTGGCGCCAGCATTGAAAGATGAGATCAAGGACTCTCTTGTCTTAACACCACCACCAAAATCAATTATCAAATTTGTATTGTCTGCAATCTGCTCAAGTATCTTGAGATTCTTAGGTGAGCCACTTTTGGCACCTTCTAAATCAACAAGATGAAGATGAGTGAGCCCAGAGCCCTCAAATGATTTTGCAATCTCAAGAGGAGATAATCCATATTGCTTAACGCTTGCATAATCACCTTGATTCAATCTGACAAGCTGACCTTCAAAAATATCAATAGCAGGAATTATAATCATCACTTATCCTCCAATTTTAAGAAATTGTTCAGTATTGTCTCTCCAATGGATCCACTCTTTTCGGGATGAAATTGAGTTGCATAGAAGTTATCTCTTTTGATGGATGCAGAGAAAGAGACTCCAGCATATTCACACTTTGCTATTGTGTAATCGCAAACCGGAACATAATAAGTGTGGACAAAGTAGCAGTAAGAATTTTCCTTCACATCTTTATACAGATCACTTTTGAGATCATATATAGTGTTCCACCCAACGTGAGGTATTTTGAAACCAGAAGTCTTATCAAATTCCACAACAGGTACATCAAACATTCCCATGCATCTGCAGTCATTCTCATCACTTCTCTCACATAAGAGCTGCATTCCAAGACATATACCTAAAAATGGCTTCTTCAGATCTTTAAGAGTATCAATCAAATTGATGCTCTCCAAATAAGCCATAGCAGTTGATGCCTCTCCAACTCCAGGAAATATAACCTTGTCTGCTTTCTTTATCATCTCAACATCATCAGTAACAACTGCATCATATCCAAGACGGTTCAAAGCACACATAACAGATTGTATGTTTCCTGCATTGTATTTAACTATTGCTATCATATAATTTTCCTCAATATTATACTGAACTGAGAATCAGATCTCAGTCAGACTGGGTTTAAAGCATACCTTTTGTAGATGGCAATTCATTTGAGAAAGGATATCGGTAGATAGCCTGTCGTATAGCTTTCGCAAAACATTTATAAACAGCTTCAATCATATGATGAGTGTTTCCATCTGAAACAGTTATGTTCAAATTGCACTGTGCTGCATCACTGAATGATTTGAAGAAGTGCTCGAACATTTCTGTTGGGAATGTGCCAACATACTCTCGTTTGAACTCAACATCCCATACAAGGTAGGGACGACCTGAAAAATCAAGAGCACACTGTGCTAGAACCTCATCCATTGTCAATAAATTGAATCCGTATCTAGATATTCCTCTCTTGTCGCCAAGAGCCTCACGAATTGCAGATCCAAGAACAATTGCTATATCTTCAACTGTATGATGTTCATCAACTCCAAGATCGCCTTCAGCTTTTAGATTGATATCCATATTGCTGTGTCTCAATACCTGAGATAGCATGTGGTCGAAGAATTCTATTCCTGTATGGATCTCACCTTTTCCACTTCCATCGAGGTTCACACTCAACTCAATTTTTGTTTCTTTTGTATTTCTTGATACAGTGACTTTTCTTTGCAATCTGTTATCAGTGCCAACAAGGAAATTTGCAATTTCAAGCCAATTGTCAGTTTGAAGAGCAATGAGATCTTTAAGCTCATCGTACTCATCTTCACTTGGAATCAACTCAGGAGCCACATCTCTGTCATCAAAAACATCCTCTGATGCAAACCATATTCCTTTAATTCCCATATTCTTGGCAAGACGCATATCATTGAGACGATCACCTATCATGAAGGAGTTCTGAAGATCATAGTCTCCACTTCTGTACTTCTCAAGCATTGCAGTTCCTGGTTTTCTTCCAGGACAGTTATCTTCAGGCAGGGATAGATCTATACAGAAATCATCAAATCTGACACCCTCACCTTCAAGTGTCTGCACTATTCTATTGTGAGGACCATAGAAGCTATCATGAGGGAACATTGGTGTGTCCACTCCATCTTGATTGCTGACCATAACAATTTCAAAGTTACCTTCTCTGCATATCTGAGAGAGAGCGTTGAATACACCTGGTCTGTATATGATTTTTTCATAGGTATCTATCTTACAGGGTTGCACAATAACACCATCTCTATCTACAAACAATACAGGTCTGTTGCTTATTTTTTTCATAAATTTATCTCACTCATTGAATCAAAAACTCGTTTGCACTCTTCTTCAGAACCTATTGTGATTCTCACACAGTTTCTGCAGTGCAAATCCTTATTTCTATTTCTTATTATGATACCCTTTTTCTGCAATTCTTTACAGATTTGATCACTGTTTTTGGTTTTCATCAACAGAAAATTTGCATCACTGTCATAAACTTTCTCCACGATATCAAGTTTTTTGAACTTCTCAAAATACTCATTTCGTCTTTTTATGACATCATCTCTTTCAATCAATATGTCTTTGCTTTTTGATAGCTGCTCAAGTCCTGCTTTTTGAGCTGGAATGCCAACATTATATGGAGCTTTGACTTTGTTCATCACTTCACAGATATATTCATCAGCAACCATGATTCCAAGTCTTGCCCCAGCTAGTCCCCAGCATTTGGAGAATGTCTTCAAAACCACAATGTTTGGATATTTATCAATGAGGTCAACAGCACTTTCTTTGTCACTGAACTCACCATAGGCCTCGTCAACAACAAGGATTCCAGAGAAAGAAGATGCCAACTCAGAGATCACTTCATTGCTTTGAGCCTCTCCTGTTGGATTGTTAGGAGAGCATACAAATACAATCTTGCATCTGTCTGTGCTGTCACTGTTCAACTTTGAGAAGTTGTTGAAACCATCAATATCAATTGAAAAATCTTTATTCAGTGGAAGCTCGCTGCAAGCCACATCATTTACATCTGCAAACACCTTGTATGCACCATATGTTGGTGGCATGATCAAGATAGATTCCTTCTTTGGTTCACAGAAAATTCTGATCAAATTATCAATTAACTCATCACTTCCATTTCCAATCACTGTATTCTTGAAAGGAAGATTCATCTTCTTTTCAATTTCAACTCTCAAATCTCTGCAAAGAGGATCTGGATATCTATTGTAACCATCTCCAAGATAGTCAAAGAAATTTTCATTTGCATCCAAATAAACCTCTGCCTCACCTGTGAACTCATCTCTGGCACAGCTGTATGGAACAAGATCTCTTATGTTATCTCTCAATAATTCTTTCATATTATTTCATCCTCACCTTAACGGCATTTGCATGAGCTTGAAGGCCCTCACCTTCAGCCATTGTTATTATTGTCTTCCCAAGTTCTGTAAGACCAGCTTTTGATATAGTCTGAACAGTTATTTTCTTGATGAAGGAATCAGTACTGACTCCACTTTGACTCACTGCCCATCCACTTGTTGGAAGAGTGTGGTTTGTACCACTTGCATAATCACCAGCACTCTCACACGCATAAGGTCCCAAGAAGATGGAGCCTGCGTTGCTTATACCATCTATAAACGATCTTGCATCATCAATGTTCACAACAAGATGTTCCGGTGCATATATATTGACTGCAATCTGTGCTTTTTCAACAGTAGGTTCTATAATTATTTTTGAATTTTTAAGAGAAGGAAGAAGATATTCATGACGAGGAAGGATTTTAAGTTGAGAATCTAAAGCTTCTAAGAACTTTTCTTTGTAGAGCTCTCCCTCTTCTTCATCTGCAATGATTGTGAGCACAGATTGACTGTCCTTACCATGCTCTGCTTGAGATAGAAAGTCACTGGCAACAAAGTTTGGATTTGATTTGGAATTCGCTACAACCATGACCTCACTTGGTCCGGCCAGCATATCGATTGAAACAAATGATGAGACCATCATTTTTGCAGTGCTCACATACCTGTTGCCAGGTCCAAAAATCTTATCAACTTTGCTGACACTGTCTGTTCCATAGGCCATTGCTGCTATTGCTCCAGCTCCTCCAATTTTATATACATCACTGACTCCAGAGAGTTTTGCTGCATAGAGAACTATAGGATTCACCTTTCCATTTTTCATAGGTGGAGTTGAAAGAACAATATTCTTGCATCCTGCAACCTTTGCAGGAATGGATAGCATGAGAACTGTTGAGAACAGTGGAGCAGTTCCACCTGGAACATAGAGACCCACTGTTGTGATTGGAACAATCTTTCTTTCAAGCTTGATTCCATCCATCACCTCAACACACTCTCCTTCAGGTAGCTGTGCTTCATGAAAGGCTCTGATATTTTTTGAGGCTATCTCAAGGGATTTCTTCATATCATCGCTGACAAGGCCCTCAGCCTCTTCAAACTCTCTTTCTGAGACAATCAAAGAATCAAGTTTTACACTATCAAATTTCTCACTGTAATAATAAAGAGCATCATCGCCTTCTTCTTTAACTTTATTGAGAATCTCAACAACTGAATCTTTTATTGAACTGTCATCTTGAAGCTTTCGTGATACAATCTTATCAAGCTCACTCAAACTTGGATCATAATAACTTTTGATATCCATACTGCTACTCCGTCATCTTTTCAATTCTTGTTACAAGAATGCCTTCAGCACCAAGTTCTATAAGCTGATCAAAAACACTCCAGAACTTATCTTCTGCAACAACCGTCTGAACAGATACCCAATCAGATTCAAATAGCTTTGTTACTGTAGGAGATTTCATTCCACCAACTATAGCAGCTGCTTCTTTGATGTGCTCTTCTGGTAAGTTGAACATTACGTATTTATAATTTTTTGCCCTGATAACACTGTCAATTCTGAGCAGCAATTTATCCAGAATGTTCTTTCTTTCAGATTCAATATCAGGATTCATGACCATTATTGCAGAACTCTGATATATCTCTTCAACTTCTTTCAGACCATTCATCTTCAATGTTGTGCCAGTGCTAACAAGATCACATATTGCATCAGCAACTCCAATCGCAGGAGTGACCTCAACAGATCCTGAAACATTTACATAGGATGCACTGACACCATTCTTCTTAAGAACTCCATCCAAAATATTTGGATATGAAGTTGCAATTCTGAGTCCATCGAGATCTTTGAGACCTGTGTAATTGAAAGAATTGGGAACAGCAACAGAAAGACGACATTTTGCAAAGCCCAAATCTCGTATGACATCCAAAGCTATCTGCTTCTCATCAAATTCATTTCGTCCAACAATTCCGATATCTGCAATACCAGATTTAACATAGCCTGGAATATCATCATCACGAACAAATAAAAATTCCAACGGGAAGTTATATGCTTCTTCCTTCAGAACTCTTGGGTCATTACCGAAATTGATACCACACTGCTCAATTATTCCCAATGACTTCTCGCTCAATCGGCCCTTACTTTGAATTGCTATTCTTAATTTCTTTTCCATTCTTGTATCCTCTTAAAATTTTAATAATATATTTTTGTAAAAAAAATCTCCGCATAAGCGGAGAATTGAGTATGACGAAACGTCCACACCACTTATGGTCGGTTGAAAGCTATATGTAGATGATGTAGGTTCGCTATAATTGTGTTCATGGTTTTATATTGCATAGAACTAAAATAAATGTCAATTGCTTTACTTGCATAAGTATGCAATTTTTATACATTTTTTTAATTTAGTTCTTCTGCCTCTCCTTCTGTTTCTTTACTGCTGAAATCTTTTTCAACTTTTCTCATTCTGAAAGCCCAAACAAATAGACCAAGTCCGTAGAAAATTGTAATTATACCAACAATTTTAACAAAGAAGTCTGTTACCTGTCCTGGATATATGATGAATATCAAAGCAACAACTATGTTGAATACAGCAGGAATGATTGAAAGAGAGAAGCCCTCAAGCTTGTTTCTCTTTGCTGTCAAAGAACTTACCAATCTAGATAAGGCAGCTATGATCAATTGGAAAGCAAAAAGATAAAGCACAATGGTTGTTGCTATCTGTGTTGAAACAAAAGGATAGATGATGATCACCAAACCAACAACAATACTTACAATACCACTGATAACACCAGCAATTCTGGTTGTTTTGAATTCATTGAATTGAGCAACAAGAAGCAGCTCTTTAACACCGTTGATCACGCTTGCAATACCAAACAAAATCAAAAGGATGCTCAAAAAGCTCTGACTTTGAAATGTAATAAAAATTCCAACTGCAACAACAAGAGCTGCTAGAATCATAGTAAACATAAAATTTTTACTTAAAAAACCTTTTTTCATATTTCTCTCCCTGGTCCATGACCAGTAATAATACTAATTTATTTTAAGGGAACTTTCCACCGATTCATCCTCTATTGATTTCAACTCAACGTCAAATATCAGCAGACTGTTTGGTTCAATATTATTTGCACCTTGCTTGCCATATGCCAAATCAGGATGCACCCAGAACCTATATTTTGAACCAACTTTCATGAGCTTGAGTCCCTCTGTAAATCCTGGAATGGAGCAATCAACACTGTAGATAGCATCTCCATCACTCTGTCCAACAAGAGTTCCATCCATGAGCTGTATTTGATAATTCAATGTGACCTGCTGACCGGAAACAGGACTTGCTCCTGATCCTGGAACAAGAACCTTGTACTGAAGTCCACTGCTTGTAACTTTGACTCCAGATAGCTCTTTATTCATGACCAAATAATTATTTGCATCTTCCAGATTATCAGCTGCAATCTTCTCTATTTCATCAGATTCCTGTGATAGCATTGAACTCTGCATATCACTCAATATTTGATTCAGCTGTGCTTCGTTGTAGATTCCAGTGTTGTACATTGCATCAAGTGCACCTTTTGCAAAATAAACACCATCAAGCTTGAAGCCCTGTTTTTCAATTGCTAAATAAGAAATATATGCATAAGCATAGCTAAATTTCTCTTCAATAGTTTCAGGAGCTGCAATATCAGCCAAAGGATTATCGTAAGAATCAAGACTGTTCAGACTTGCGGAATTGTTTTCTGATTGTGAGGACATGGCATCACTCACTATAGTCGATGTTGACTTGTTATGTTCTTCACTACTTGGTAGTGCATAAATGCACGCACTGACCATCAATAAGCATAAAACTGAGAATGTACTTCTAAGGACTATCTTCACGGTATTTTTCCTCTTTGTGTGCCGTTGCAGGGGTATAGCTACGCTTCACCTTCGAATATCTCTCACCCCAAATTAATATTCAAATTGCTTAAAACGTCTAATGAAACTTTACAACAGATAATGGTGTATGTAAAGCAAAAACAACAGTTTTTTATATTATACTCACTAATTAGTGTAACAATTGTTGCATTTTTTGTTACATTTTTTATTTCATTCTAACTTTATTTTTAAACATGTTTTATCTTTATGCTATGAGAAAACATCTTTTGGTGTTATAATTGACCTCATGAAGATAAATGAAGTAGTAGATACAATTTCAGGCAAAATCCTATGTGGAGAAAATCATACCAATATGAATGTTGAATTTGGTTTCGCTAGTGATATGATGAGCGACGTTTTAACACTACTTGAAGATGATATTTTACTTATCACAGGACTTGCAAATGCGCAGGCAATACGTACTGCAGTAATGAGTGACGTTAAGAATATAGTAATTGCTCGTGGAAAGGTTGTAACTGATGATATGATAGAGTTGGCTAACGATTCAGATATCTCAATCATTGCCAGTCCTTTTTCACTGTACAAAATCAGTGGGCTGCTCTATAACCAGGGTTTAAAAGCCATATATTGAGCACTTTCTTGAGAACCAAAAAAAGACGATAAAGTTGATAACTTTTTCGTCTTTTTTATTCTTCAGTTTCTTACCTAAATTGGAAGTTTCACAATAGGTACATTCTCATAATCCATCTTAACTTTATCTCTCTCAAGTGCAGATGAATCAGCAACAATAGCTGTTGATACTTTTTTACTGCTTTGAAGTCTCTTGGCAGTTTCATTTATATCCTGGCTTGTAACTTCTAGAACATATCTTCTGGCAGCTGCTCTGAGCTCATCATCGACCTTGAACAGAATTCTTCTGAAATCAGTAATTGATGTTGATGATGGACCATAAGGTCTAAGATCATTTGCAACATTGCTTATTATAGCATCCTCTATCTCTTCTTTCTTGACATCAAGGTTTGCATAATGAATCAAAGAGTTCTTGTAAGCTTCAAAAGTTGAGGCCAAGTTAGGATCACTAGCAGAAAGAAATATGAACAGCTGCTCAAGACTATCGGTATGACAGTCAACGCCATAAGCTCCACCCTGCACTCTTATAGTATTCCAAAGATCTCCACCTGCTAATATTGATGAAAGAATTCTTTCAACAGAATTTTCTTTTGTTCCAAGTCCACTTCCAGGCATGACATAAACAGTATGGTTTACTGATGCAGGCAAGATAAATGCTTGCTTGTTGTTGAATTCATCTCCAAGAAGTTTGAAATCTAGATGTCTGACTTCAATATCTTCTTTCAAAGGGAATGCTTTCAAGAAAGTATGAACGCTCTTCATTGCGCTGCTCATCATCTTCTTCTCACAGGAGAGATGAACCTCATATCTTTTTCTATTGAGAAGTTTTTCTTGTATTGTTTTGAGTTCCATTGCAATACCTTTCACTTCTTCTCGCTGAATTGAATTCAAGAACAACCACTGAGCAACACCAAATGATTTTTCCATTATCATTCCGTTCTCACTGAATACACTTGAAGCTGCAAGACTTGCAAATCTGTAGCCAATATTTGATGCAATTGATTTGTAGATCTCTCTGAATCCAATTATAGATTCCCAGATAATCTTGTAATCATCAACTTGTGCCTCTTGAATGATCTTTCGAGTGAGCTCCAAAGCTCCATCTACATCTTCTTCAAGCATCTTCACTCTACCGAGGAAGAAATGTGAACGAGAGTGATCTGTTCTGCTACCACCTTCAACGGTCAATGAAAAACCACCAGCATTGTTCATTATCTCAGTCATGACTTTTGTGTTGTCCATATCTGCGACATTGCATCTTTCAAGCACTTTAGAATACAGAGGAAGGAGCATGAGCTCTCTTTCTGTGAAATCTTCAACATGAATTGCATAATCAAAATAAACGATCTTGTTTGTTTCCAATGCAACCTTATGAACTGGAATCTTTAAATCGGTGATGCTTTTGTGCTCAATTGTTCTGATCTCTTTAGGTAGATCTTCAATTGATAATTTTGGTATAGATTTGAGACTCTCTGGAGAATCAACTCTTGATAAGAATTCATTCACTCTAATTGTCTTTGCTTTAAGTTGAGCTCTATCTTCCTCAGTGAAACCATCGGTTGCCTCAGTCAATTTCTTCTCAAGCTGTGCTTGGTATTTATCAACAGATTCAACATCTGGAATTGAAGTTAATAACAATCTATGAGGGTTGTTTACAATATTATTAAGAATCCAGTTTGTTAAGTATTTAGGATTCTCTTCCATCTTGTTCTTAAGAAGTTCAATATTCTTGCTGTATTCAATTGTTGTTACAGGAGAATAACCACGAAGCCATCCACGCATTGCACGTCTAATTGCAACCATCCCCATTGGACCATTGTTTGGTTTTTCTTGAATTTGGAAAGTCAATCTTTTCAGTGTTGCTTGGACAAGTTCATCATCAAACCCTTCATTTGTAATTGAGGTCAAACTCTGCATCAAGAATTTTTCAACATCCTCACTGGTATATTTGGCTTTAACACCGCTGAAAGCTATGATCAATGGCATTATGTTGTAATCGCTGCTCACACCACTTACATTGGAGACTTCCTCTCCAATCTCACTATCAATCATCTTCTTATAAAGAGGACAACCTACGGATCCCAGCAAGAGCTCATAGATAAAGTTGAGTGTTATTACCTCTAAAGAGTTGCTTGAATCTGTTGTAGCAAATGAAAGGGCAACAGTTGGTCCTGTTGATTCATCAGTGCTAGGAATGCTTATTGTAGTTGATCTTGGTTCATCCCATTTAACTGGAGTCAATTCAGTCTGAGATATATTGATCTTTGCAAATCCTCTTAAATATTCCTTATCAACCAATTTCAAATATTTCTCTACATTCAAATCACCATAAAGAAATAGTTTGCAGTTCGTAGGATGATAAAATTGATCGTAGAATGCTTTGAACTTGGCATAATTTAAATCAACAATTTCAAGAGGGTCACCACCTGAATTATAGGTGTAGGGAGTATCTGGGAACAGCAGTCTTAGACAGCTGGAGTTTGTTTGATACTCTGCATCATTTCTGTAGCCTAACATTTCGTTGAAGACAACGCCTTTATATGAAAAATTTCCTTCTGAATCCATATTCAATCGGATACCTTCCTGCATGAATGTTTCTTCTCTCAAAAGAGGAGCAAAAACAGCATCGGTATATACATTAAAAATGTTATCGAAGTCTTTTTCTAATGGACTTGCTGCAGGATATAAAGTTTTTGTAGGGTAAGTTACCGCATTCATGTATGTATTTGCACTGCCCTTTTGGAGCGCAATAAATGGATCTCGTAATGGATACTTTTTAGAACCAGCCAATACGCTGTGCTCAATAATATGAGCTACACCACTGTTATTACTTGGGATAGTATTAAACACATATGAGAAAAATAATTCTTTATCATCATTTGCAACATGATAAACTTCCATGCCTGTTGCAATATGTTTGAACAAATAACCTGTAGCAGAATACTCTGATAGTTTATTTATCTCAACCAAACTGAACCCGCTAAGTTCATCACCAATAGATAATTTTTGATCTGACATCAATCCTCCTGTACAATCTGAATATAATCAAGTTATGGCAACTTGGCAATCAAATTAGTACAACTAATATTTTTATATAATACATAGTATACATCAATACCATGCTTTGGTTCAACAAATAGCAAACATTATACATATTGCTAAAATAAATAGATTGTTCTAATCTAGAAACATGAGTATATCATATAATACAAACAATAAGCCACTGCTTTACTGCCATCGGGGCGTACATATCAATGCACCTGAAAATAGTCTACCTGCTTTTAAGGATGTTATGGAGTTGGGTTTCAAAGCAATTGAAACAGATATTCATATCTGTAAAAGTGGTGAGATTGTTATAATTCATGATAACAACACAAATAGGATGACTGGCGTCAACTTGGAGATTGAGAGGTCCACTCTATCTCAATTGAAGGAACTTGATTTAGGAATCAATTGCTCACCAGAATATAAAAATACAAAAATACCAACTCTTCGTGAGCTATTTGAACTGTGTGGTAACAATGTTCTATACGATCTTGAATTGAAAAGTTCAACAATTCACAACAGAGAGCTGGCAATTAAAACTTGGAAATTGATCCAAGAATTCCATCTTGAATTCAATTGCATTGTGAGCTCTTTCAATCCAGTTGCAATAAAAGCCTTTGAAAGATGTTCAAATTATGCTCTCCAAACAGCTGTTATTTTCAGTGAAGGACAGAAGGTACCTAAAATTCTACAGCATGGTTGGGGCTCTCATCTATGTGGAAGCACGATTTTAAAACCAGATTATGTTCAAGTCAACGATGACTTCATCAAAAAAATTGAAGATACTGGTTTGAAAGTTCTTCCTTGGTGTGTCGATACCATAGCAGATGCAAAAACTATTCTTCAGTATGATTGCATGGGTGTGATAACAAACAGACCAACAATATTATCTAAGTCCGAACTGTTCTATTAGAAATTCTCCTTCAATAAAAATATTCCTTTCAAAATAAATCTATTGAATGCACCGTACAGAGCACTATTTTTGGTATCTCCATTTGAAATGCTTTCATATGGTCCACTATCAAAAACGACAGATCCCATCTTGATATTCGCTACCTCCAGTGAGCCTGCAGTTCTCACAACATCCTTATAGCCTTCAACTACATCGGTCACCTCATTCTTGAAAGTGATATGATAATCATACGTACTTGTTGATATACCCCCCACTTCATCACTGTCCAAACTATCATCAAGAGTTACAATGGCTCCAAGACTCTCGAGAGAATCCACTATTTTATTTCTGTCTATAACTTCAATTGGAACTTGGTTCAAATCCTGCTCATAAATATTCAGAAGCACAGTCTTACCTTCAAACTCACTTGAACCTCTGTAGGTGATCAAATAACTTCTGTTCTCATTCTCTAAAAGTTTAACAGCATCTTCATATCCTGCCTCATAAAGCTTGTACAATGTGCTATCAAGATTTATCTCCAGAAGAAGAACTCCTTTTAAAAACTTTGATTTATTTTTTGGTATGAACTTATAATCAACATCCTTTGATGGAATTGAGATTCTCTCTGTTTCAAGATAGGTGCTCAATGTTGGACTGTAGGAAGAGTAGCTTATTTTTAACTGAGCATTCAAAATAGCTGGAGGGAACAGTCCTGCTTGTCTTGTTACTTCAATCAAACAGCTCAAAGTGTTGGCATCAAAATCATATACTGAAATTTTTGTTTTATCGAGTATGGAAAGGCATCTGCTCAATAATTCATCAGGAGTTATATTTTTAACAGTGATATTATTATTTCTGCTTATTATGTAGGCATCTACAAGACTGTCAAATGCTTTATAATCCTTATTATCTCTGTAAAAAGAATCGGCTTTTGAAACCAGAGCTTGAATTTTCTGAGTTGATGTTGTCACAGATTCTCGTCTGCTCTCAAGAGCATTTCCATAGTCCTCTGTTGATACTGTGAAAAGGAATGTTCCTTGAACTGTATCATCCTCTTTCGTTTCAAAATGTCTATTTCTATTGTAAAGTCCCAATTCCTTGACTCCAAGAGTATCAATAAGAGATTGAGTGTAATAGGATAAGTTGTCTCCAAGAGACAGACTCTCATCCAAAGAACTTATCATCTTTCCACATGCCAATTCATATGCATCTTCTTCATTTGAAGCTGTAGCTGTGACTATGTAATTAAGTTCATTTTCATCGGATAAAGAATTGTTTATCCAATAAGGAGTGCTATCAACATTTTTAGAGAGGTCTGCTGTTGTACATGATACAAGGATCAATAAAGAGAGCAATATCAATAGAATTTTTTTCACTTCAATCTCCTTTCTTTAAAATAGTACAGAAGCTTTTATACCTAAAATAATACTCGAATCAACAAAGGATGTAAACATTGTATTGGCTTCATAGTATGCTTCAAGATTGTACCTCTCATTCAAATATACATAATAACCGACAGTGTATTTTGCATGAAACCCAAATTCATCTTTGTATCCCACACCACCAAGAGCTGTTGCTCTTATTCCTGTATTTCTAAGCAGAGAATCACTGTTGAAAATAAGAGACAGAGGTAAATCAATGGAGAGACCAGCATCAAAATAACCTGCAGTCATTTGATATTTTATGTTGTAAGCTCCACCACATTCGAACATCATATTTGCATTTTTTAAAAAAGGTATGATGCTTTTGAAATAGGTATAGCTGAGTGAGCTGTATATTGATTTTCCCATGAAATCAAAGGATGCTTGAGAGGAGAGCATTCCAGTTGGACCTTCTACAAGGCTCAATTTAGGAGACAGTCCCTCATTGTAGAGTATATTTAGAGTGGCTGTGTGATCAAATATCGAGTTGATGTTGCACAGACCGACGCTATCTCCACTCTCATCCTTTATATAAAAATACTGACTGTTCAACGGAACATCATCTTCATCAAATTCGTAAGAAGTCAATTGGGATGTTGTGTAATCAATGCTCAAAGATCCATCATCTTCAAAAAGTGAGTCGATATCATATTTATATGCATCATATGTTTTTTTCTCGAGCATCTGAAAAAGATTGTCCTCATTCTCAGCCTTCAACACCTCAACTGTAAAGTCCAGTTTTTTATTGTTGTAGGAGGTAGAGAAATCAACAACAAGAGTATTTTCTTCTTCATTGTAATCAACAACAACAACATCAATATGCATCGAATCTGTTTTATCGTTGTCAATTACAATGTAAGAAGGAAGTATTTGAGATAGAGCATCTCTGACTCCAATTTTTAATTCACCTTCAATAGATTTGGGAACATCAAATGAAAAATCGACTGATGTTGCAAATATAGAAACAGGTATCATAAGGATAAGAAGTAAGATTGATGCTCTTTTTCTCATTATTTTTGAGCTCCAATTTTTAAAATCTCAATGATAAGTCTGCAGGAATCTTCCATAGCAGGAAGAGCTGCCCACTCATTCAATGAATGGAAGTTGTGGCCACCTGTGAAAAGATTAGGACATGGAATTCCTGCATCATTGGCCATTCTAGCTCCATCTGTACCACCACGAATGATTGCTTCAAACAAAGGCATTCCTAAGTTCTTACCAGCTTCAAATATGCTGCTTACAACTTTTGGATTCTTCTTGGAGACCTCAACCATGTTGTAGTATTGCTTTCTTATTTTGACGTCAACTTTTGCACCAGGATAGATAGCCTGTAAAGTCTCAGCTAAAGAGATCAAAGTTTTCTCTCTTCTTTCAAGCTCACTCAAATCAAAATCTCTCATGAACACACCCAATTCAGCTTTATCTAAAGAGCCTTTTATATCAAGTGGACAGTAAAAACCAAATCTACCATCAGTTGCCTCAGGGCTCTCTGCTTGAGGAAGACTTGAAATGTATTTACCTGCAAGAGTCAAGGCGTTCACAAGGCGTCCTCTTGCATCTCCAGTGTGATATGATTTACCTGTGAATGTTATATCTGCGTGTGATGCATTGAAGCACTCTGTTTCAACTTCATATCTTGTACCACCATCTACAGTGTAGCAGTAATCACATTCAATATCATCATATGGGAATACATCCATTCCACATCCAGTCTCTTCATCACAGGTGAAGATGACTTCAATGTCACCGTGTTTTATAGATGAATCATTCAAGATTATTTTAACTGCACTCATGATCTCACTGACACCAGCTTTATCATCTGCACCAAGTAAAGTTGTTCCATCAGATGTGATGATTGTCTCACCTTTATATTGCTCTAGTTGAGGATTCTCTTCAGCTTTGATAACCAAACCACTTTTAAGTTTGATATCACCACCATCATATGAATCTATTACCTGAGGTTTGACACCATTTCCTTTTACAGCATCAGCTGTATCTACATGAGCCATCAGGCCAATGCAAGGAGCACCTTCAACATTTCCATCAATATGAGCAATTAAAATTCCAGTATCAGTTACTTTGATTCTAGATACTCCCATTTCAATCAATTCTTTTTCAAGCATCTTGATTAAATCAATTTGGATAATTGTTGATGGATGATTATCCATGACTTTGTTTGGGTTACTTTGGGTATCCACCTGTGTGTATCTTAAAAATCTCTGTTTGATATCTTCTTGTAATTCTTTATTTGCCATTTTTTTTACTTTTTAAGCCAAAGCTTAAGACTCCTTGAAAAATAAATTTTTTGAGATAAAATCTCTTCCCTATTATTTCACAAAAGGAGTCTACCACACAAGTCTAAACACTAAAATTATATTTCTTAAGCATAGGTTTGACCATGTCTATGACCTTGTAAAGTGAGAAAACACATATCATTATGCCAGTTACAACAGGAGATCTCTCCATGGTCTTTCCAACTGTTATCATGCTGGCAGCCATTGCATAACTTACCTGAGGTTCTGTAGATACCTCTTCCACCCAGTCTTCAAAAGCTTCATCACTGTCACCACCATACTTGTAATACTGATAAAGAGACATCAATGAGCAGGATAGAACTCCAGTGGCAACAGATACAGCAGCTGCTGCTGATATCTTACCCCAGAACATTGTCTTTGGAAGACAGGCATAAACAACACCTGCAACAAACAGAACAACGGAGCGAGTCACAAGCTTTCTCAGATCCTTTTGGAAAGCAATCTGCTGACTTGGAGGAACAGCTCTTCCTAAATCTTCAAATTCCATGTAGATTGCTTTTTTTGTCTCCTCGATTCTTTCATCAAGATTTGCAGCTTCTTCAGCACTCATGAACTGCTTTGATTGCTCCACATACTCATCAAGATTGTCCTCGCTGTTATATACAGTGTCATAGGAAAATTCTAAGTAATCATGTCCTCTCTCTTCTTCAAGAATTCCATCAACTACATCAGAGCCAGTGATATCTTCCATATCAATGCCTCTTTTCTCCATATCTTCATCTTCATCAATATATGGACCCACAACATCAAGTTGCTCATCTACTATTTTAGCAACACTGCTCTTCAGTTCCTTCTCATCAACTTTTGGTTTGATGCTCTGCTGAAATGCCATAGAGCAACCACTTAAAGATATGATGAGCAGCATGACAGTGAATGTCTCAAAAACCGATAATGCTTTTGTCTTTTTCATTTTTTGACTCCTTTTTTTGGTTTATTTAATTGAATTGCATCAACAATTCTAATTTCTAATTTCAAATATTCTGTAGCTCACAATGAACTGGAGTCTTATTGTTGGATATCCTCCAAGACTTTCTTTTAATTGATTTATTGTTACATCATAAACACCGTTGGGATTGATAAAGATAATTGCAGGTTCTATTTGAAATTTTTTGACACCAAAGGTATACCCAAGACCCAATTGATTGAGATAGTTGAGTCTTGTGCTAGGTGCATCAGAACCAAATACATATGAAATATCAAACATTGAAAACGAAAAGAACAGACCATTTTCAAATGGACGATAATTCAGATTTAGAGCTGCGCCCAAGGATGTTGCATCCTTATTTTCTTCTGTTGGAATTACGTAATTTACAGGAATTGAGAATTCAAGTCCTGGAGCAACACTCATTTTAGTTTCAATTTGATTGTAAACAGTTTTATTGAGAAGTGGATCTAGATATCCCAAATCAAGTCCAAAATATATTGATGAAACATCATCATCACAAAATGCGCCTGTTGAAATTAATAAAAATAGAAATACTGCAATGATTTTTTTCATTTTCTTGTCTCCTACAAAAACAGTAAGAGCTAAAAGTAGAAAATGAAATAGCAATTATGGACTAGTTAAAAATGGGTAGATTCACTCAGTCATTGTCAAATTCAAGGCCCAAATTGCTAATGAGTTCATTTTTATCCTCATCTTTTTTGATTCTTGATTCAAATTCAAAATCGCCATGGTCTGATGTACTGATTACAAAGCCATTTCTTTTTGATTTAACTTTTTGAAAGACAAGACTTTCAATTTGGTCCAGTTCCTCACTCCATTTAATCTGTGCACCTTTTTTGCCTGGTGAATAGAGCATCAACATACCATTGTAGGATACAAGACGTCCGTGGACAAAGGCATCCTCTACTTTTTCAGGTAACATAGCAACATTTGTTGAATAGAAATCATCAGTCTTAAGGACTTTTGCGATTTTCTTTTTGCTGACAAAAAATTCCAAATAGACATACAGTCCTGCAGATAAAACAAGAACAACAGCTGTCAACCAATAATAAAGCAGTCCTATTGTAGCTCTTGGTACCAATACAATAACAAATGCAGAAACAATCATCAGAATTCTTAAAATAACTTTCATCCAAAATCTCCTAAAACGTGAAATCAAGATACCACAAATTAAAAAAATACTCCACATGAGATGTTTTCAATAAAAGACTGATGCAAATTCAATAAATTTTACGTGATATTCTTTGGAGGTTCTCATGAAAAAGAAAACATATATAATAACGATGCTATTGTTCATAGCATTATCATCGCTTTTCATCAGCTGTGATGAAAGCAATCCAACAAGTACAGTTGAGCTATCTATTGCGCTGCCAGAAGGTAGCAATGGAGAGAAGACCATTCTTCCAAATGGGGTATCATTGAATATTGCATCCTATGAAATCACAGCATTTGGTCCAACTGAAGAATACAACAAGAAAACCAGAGTCATAACAAACTCAAAATGTGTTTATGAAAATCTAGATTTAGGACAGTGGACATTCTTCGTAACTGCCTACAACGAAGAGAAGACACCAATTGTAACAGGAGATTGTACAGTAGAGCTTACAGCTCTTCCTGCTTCAGTAAATGTTGATCTCGATAAATTCATGGGCAAAGGAGGTCTAAGTGTGAACTTCACCTGGGATTCTGAAGTTGTCAAAGACCCTGATTTAGAACTTGAATTGAAATATACAGATGGAAATACGGAAAAAATAAGTCCAACTACAGTTGAATACAGCAAAGGTCAAGCATCGATTGAAATAAACAAACAGAAGGCAGGCTCTTACACCCTCATCGCTCAACTGCATGATGGTAATACCAATATAGCCGGTTGTGTCGAGGCGATAAGGATTCTATGTGGCAAAGTAAGTGAGAAAACAATTCATTTGGATATATCAGACACCTCAACAGTGTCTGAAAAAAAAAATTCTCCCTTAGTAATTAACAACACAACAGGAAAACCAATATCCTGCATAATTACAAATGTTGAAAGCAAGGTCTCTTTAAATTCAACAGTCAAACCAGTTTTGATCTCTAAAGATGGCTCTCCTTTAACAGATTATGATCTGACTTGGTATCTAGATGGTACACTGCTGGGCTCAGGAAACAACTGCACATTCAAGCCTGATCTTGGTAAGCATCGTCTTGATGTCGTTGTTGAAAACAAGAGCATTCAAGGAACAAGAAGCTCATGCAACTTCTTGTTCGAGGTCACCAGCAACACCCCACTATATGTACCTACTCTTGTAAACTCAGTTGAAAACAAGACGGATGGAATAAACGTTGGAAGAGATATGAAAATAGAATTTCTTCCTGATGGTAAATTTCTTCTCTACTGTGGAGAGTTTGAAACACTTCAGATATGCAGAGTGGTTAACAACAGCATTGAAGTGCTGAAGACATACAAGAGCTCATCAAGCATGCCTTTAATGCGAGTCAATGATATTGCAGTATCTGCAAAGAATAATAAAGTGTTCATAACCGAAAGTGCTACAAATTCACTGACTGCCTACGATTACAGCTACAACCAACTCACAAATCTGTATAGAAGCGATACTTATAACAATGCAGCAACCAAGATGGGCAACATCTCAGTGCGAGCATATGATATCTTTGTTGATGATCCATCATCAAATGCTTTCAGACAGTATCTTCTGAATCCTCAGACTGATGAGGAGAAGCAAGATTTTGCAGTATCTTATGCATACAACTCAAAATATGGTAACTTTATTTGCAACACCACAAGTATAAGTCCAGATCTTTGCAGTGTCCTCAGGACATCAACAAATGGACTCACCTCCTTTGCAAATATTGTCAGAGAGGTTGAAGATCTGAGTGTAATTCCATACGCAATACCAGGTCCAACATTTGCGATGAATGAGAAGATAAATGGTGCAGCTCTATCCTACAATAGGTTCATAATCAGCTCAAAGAACAAGCTATCTTCTTATGCTGTTCCCAATGAGAACACAACAAGCTATGTTCTCAAGAAAGAAATCAGAGGAGGCAGCAATGAAATCAAGAGCTTTGAAAGTGTTGAGGATTTTGCATTCTATACAAACATATCAAAGATTGATGCATCAAATATTGTAGACAAGATGTATGTTCTTACAAAGAACTCAAACTCTGTAATGACATTCGAAATCAATGAAGGAGATTATGAAATGAAGATGATTGGTTCTGTAGATCTAGGTGATTTCATACCATCATCATTTGCCCTATCTCCAAATAAGGAGAACATGATTGTTGTTGGAGAGAATGATCATTTATTGAAACTTCTGAAGATCAGAACAAATTAATTTTTGATACTCAAAAAAAAAACAAACTTCCAAGATGCTTATCAAGGAAGTTTGTTTTTTACTGCAGTCCTGTTTTATTTTATACTGAACATATTTATAAGAAGCTGTGAGCTCATCATCTCTGAATCCTTCATTGATGAGATTGTCTCGGCAAATTCTTGGAAATCTGCAACGCTATCAAGCATCATGAGTCTTACAAAAGACTCATCTTCTTCATTGCAGAAGAATTTAACTTTAGCTTGATCCTCTTCCTCACGAAGAATATCAAGTTGGATGATCACATCTTCCTTTCTTATATGATAAGAAGCTACTTTACTTGTATCAAGAGTTGATACAAAAAATCCTTCTTGAACAAAACCATCCATTACAGAATCACAGATGAACTGTGCAGTACGCAATGATGGGAAATCCAATTCAATAGTGACTTGGTTTTCATTCTGTTTGAGATTTAACTTCTTCTTGTATCCACTGCCTGGAGCTTTGAAAGCTGCCACAAGCATTGGTGGAGCAGCAACTGATGCTACCAACATTGTCATGACGGCAACACCGAATAATTCATGATTGATTGCTCCTGATGCAAGACCAATACCTGCAACAATCAATGTGACCTCACCACGAGGCAACATACCAGAGCCAATTCTGAAGGCACCTCTTGCATTGAATCCAACAAATAAAGCTGGAAGTCCGCAACCAACAAGCTTACCAATGAATGCTATAACCGCAAATATAAGGGCAAATCCAAGTACAGATTTCAATGCACTGAAGTTAACCATCATACCCATAACTGCAAAGAATACAGGTACAAAGAACTCACTTACTGATTCAATTCTTGCACTGAGTGCATGAGCTACATCTGTTTGGCTCAATGAGAGTCCTGTGATGTAGGCACCAATTATCATTGCAAGTCCAGCCATCTCTGAAAGACCTGCAAGCACCAAAGCAATACCAAAAGCTACTTCTGTTATCAAAGGTAATTGACCAAGTCTCTTCATGTTTTTTGTAAAATGAGGGGCCAATATGATACCAAGGACCATACATATTGCCCAGAAAGCAATTGCTTTGAATGCAACATTACCAATCATGCCCCAATCAATTGCTCCACCTTCCAGTTGTACTGAGGAAATACCAACAACAACTGATAGAAGTACAATTGATATTACATCATCAAGTACAGCCGCAGCCATGATTGTAACACCTTCAGGAGTTGCAATCTTCTTGTTCTCACCCAATATTCTAGCGGTTATACCGATAGAGGTAGCAGTACATACAGTTCCTAGAAAAAGAGCTGAGGGGTCCATCAGTGAACTCACTTCCGGTCTCAAAAGAACTGTAATACCAGCACCCAGAAAGAAGGAAACAATTACGCCACTCAAACCAATAACAGTGGCCTTACCGCTGAATTTTATGAATGTAGGTAGGTCTGTTTCCAATCCAGAATCAAACAATAGGAATATAGATCCCAGTGTTGAAATTCCATAAAGTGCCGGTGACACTGGAACTGTGGAGTTCAGCGGTAGAGGAAACAAGGGCCCAAAACTTCCAAGGGCAAGTCCACCCAATAAGTAAGGTCCTATTATCATTCCTGCAACCAACTCACCCAATACTTTTGGTTGTTTCAAATATTTTGCAAATACGTAACCAATGAATTTTGTGGCTATTAAAATGAAGCCCAACTGCAACATCAAAACCATCATCTCTTCAGACATTTAGTTCTCTCCTTTTGTTTTTTAAAAAACTAAATACCGAATACTGATAAAACCTGTTTTGTACTGGTAGCTTCAAGAATCTTAGTTCTAGATTCTTCTGTTCTTATAATTCTACTGATCTCTGCTAAGAACTGTACATGAGGACCTATATGATCACTTGGTGAGAGTGTCAAAATGAAGATATTACTTGGTTCTCCATCCAAAGAGCTGAAATCAACCCCATCTTTCTTAACACCAATACAGGCTACAAGATTATCTACAGCTTTTGTTTTAGCATGTGGAATTGCAACTCCCTGCTGAATACCTGTAGACATTTGATTCTCTCTTTCCATAATATTATTGAAGGCCAATTCTTTGTCTTTTAACTTGCCGTTATCAACTAGAATCTGTAATAGCTCCTGAATAATTTCTTCTTTATTAGTTCCTTTCAAATCAATAGCAACTAATTTTTCACTAAGAACATTTTTCAATTTCATAAGTCTTCCTCTAATTGTGCTTCTATTTTCACACTAGATTGTTTATTTTTTACTGTTTATAAGTATTGGCTAATCATAACATTATGATGGGCTCTTGGTAAAGTAATAAAATATTTCTATAATAGATTAAACGCTTTAAAAATAGCCCAACAAACAAATATTACACAAATGAAGAACAAAATGTGTGCAAAAAGAAATCCCAGTTATTATAGTTTTACCTATCCTAACTGGGATTGCATTGGACCGTTAATATTTAAGCTTTATAAATAGGTCTCTTCTCGTAAGTTGTGTGCAACAACTTATGAGCTTTATGTGATAGAGGCTCTTCAAGATAATCACCATAAATCTTTTGAATATAAGGATTTTCATGTGATTTTCTCAATGCACTGTGCTCATCATCTTCATAAAGACCTTCAATACGCTTTGCACGAGTTTCATCGGTTGTTCCATAAGGTTGACCACCACCTGCAATACATCCACCACGACATGCCATAACTTCTATGAAATCATAAGGAGCAGGTTTTCCAGCTCTCTTTGCTTCTAGAACTTCTTCACATATTGGCTTTGCATTAGCAAGTCCGTGTACAAGAGCGACTCTAACTTTTGTGCCCTTTATATCAACTTCACCCTTACGGATACTTTCCATACCTCTTACAGCATTGACCTCAACCTTATCAAGTTCTTCACCTGTTACAAGATGATATGCAGTTCTAACAGCAGCTTCCATAACACCACCTGTGACACCGAAAATGGTACCAGCACCTGTGTATTCTCCAATTGGATTATCTGCTTCTTCTTCATGCATCTCTTTCAAATCAATACCTTGAGATCTCATCAATCTACCAAGCTCTCTTGTTGTAAGAACTAAATCAACATCATCATAGCCTGAGCTCTTCATGTTATCATCTCTGCCTCTTTCGAACTTTTTGGCAGTACATGGCATGATTGCCACACTGTAGATATCTTTAGGATCTATCTTAGAAGCCTGTGCATAATAAGTTTTTGTGATTGCACCTTGCATCATCATAGGAGATTTTGCAGAGGATAAATTCTCATTTAACTCAGGATAATATTTCTCACAGTAATCAACCCAAGAAGGACAGCATGAAGTGAACTGAGGAAGAACTGAACCTTCTGTTGTCAATCTCTTAACAAATTCAGATCCCTCTTCCATGATTGTTAGATCAGCTCCGAAGTTTGTATCAAATACAGTATCACAACCAAGAGCTCTCAATGATGCATACAACTTACCTGTTGAAACGGTTCCTGCAGGTAAATCAAATTCCTCACTGATACCAACACGAGTAGCTGGAGCCATCTGTACAACAACATGCTTGCTAGGATCTGCAACTGCCATTCTGAATTCATCAGTTTGATCTTTTTCATGAATTGCACCTACAGGGCAATGAACAACACACTGACCACATTTAACACATGGAGAATCATTCAATCTGAGACTTGCAGCAGGACTCATTGTGGTTTTATCACCACGACCTACAAACTCAAGAGCATACACGCCTTGCAGTTCCTGACAGACCTGAACACAGCGTCCACACTTAATGCATTTTTCAGGATCAAGCACGATAGATGGTGTTGAATCATCTATTGGAGCATCAGATACATTTGGAGCATATGGAATCTCTCTGATTCCAAACTCTGCAGCAAGGGTCTGTAACTCACAGTTACCATTTCTTATACAAGTCAAACAAGAAGCAGGATGAGTGCTCAATGTCATTTCCAATATTGTCTTTCTAACTTGGAACAATTCAGCATCGTTGGTAATCACGCTCATACCTTCACTTGCTGGAGTTGAACACGCACGAATTATTTTCTTGTTTCCCTCTTGCTTGCATATGCACATACCACATGAAGCAAATGGAGTTAAATCAGGATGATAACAAAGAGTTGGTATTTTTACACCAACACTTTTAGCAGCATTGAGTACTGTTGTTCCTTCTTCGACTTCTGCAGGGATTCCGTTTATTTTTAAATTAATCATTTATTCCTCCAAACTAGTGAATTGAAATAGCGCCAAACTTACATGTTTGAATACAAGCGCCGCATTTAATACATACAGTTGTATCAATAACATGAGGTTTCTTTACTTCGCCGCTAATTGCACCAACTGGGCACTTACGTGCACAAGCTGTACATCCAACACACTTTTCAGGATCAATTGTATATGTAATTAATTTTTTACATTTACCTGCTGGACATTTCTTATCAACAATGTGAGCCATGAATTCATCTTCAAACCATTTCAATGAAGAGATAAGTGGATTAGGTGCAGTTTGACCCAAAGCACATAAAGATCCACGTTGCATTGCATGAGCTACATCTTTCATCTTCTTGATGTCAGCTAGCTCACCATTACCATTGGTTATCTTTTCAAGGATGTTCAATAAAGTACGACCACCGATTCTACAAGGGGCACATTTACCACAAGCTTCATCTACAGAGAAGTTCAAGTAGAACTTTGCAACATCAACCATGCAGTCATCTTCATTTATTACAATCATTGAACCAGATCCCATCATGGAACCGATTGATTGCAATCGACCAAAGTCAATTGGAGTATCAAGATTTTCTGCACTGATCATACCGCCGGAAGGTCCGCCTGTTTGAACAGCTTTGAATTTTTTGCCGCCGGTAATACCACCACCGATATCATAAACAATCTCTCTCAATGTTGTTCCCATTGGAACTTCAACAAGACCAGAGTTTTTTATCTTACCTGTTAGAGCAAAAACTTTTGTTCCTGGGCTATCTTCTGTACCAATTTTATGGAACCATTCTCCACCACGAGTTAGAATTACTGGAATATTTGCCCATGTCTCTACGTTGTTAAGACATGTTGGTTTTTGCCATAATCCCTTAACTGCAGGGAAAGGAGGTCTTGGTTGAGGCATACCTCTGTGACCTTCAAGAGATTGAATCAATGCTGTTTCTTCACCACAGACGAATGCACCAGCACCATAACGCAATTCAATATCAAAATCAAAACCAGAACCAAGGATATCTTTACCAAGCAGGCCATACTCATGTGCCTGTTTGATAGCAATTTCCAATCTATGAATAGCCAATGGATATTCAGCTCTGATATAGATGAAACCTTTATTTGCGCCAATTGTGTGACCACAAATTGTCATACCTTCAAGAATTGAATGAGGATCTCCTTCTAGAGTGGAACGATCCATGTATGCTCCGGGATCACCTTCATCAGCATTACAAGCAACATACTTAACATCATTTTGTGCCATCTTGGTGAAATTCCATTTCATCCAAGTTGGGAAACCTGCACCACCACGACCTCGAAGTCCAGCTGTTTTCAATTCATTGATGACATCTTCTGGAGTCAAATCGAACAGTACTTTTTCCAATGCTTCATAACCATCTCTTGCGATATATTCATCAATGTTTTCAGGATTGATGAATCCACAGTTACGAAGAACAATTCTATACTGCTTTTTGTAGAAGTTGATGTCCTCTACCTGGCCAGCTTTCTGTTTTGCAGTTTCTTTATTATAAAGAAGTCTCTCAACCTGACGACCTTTGATGATGTGCTCACTGATCAATTCTTTAGCATCACTAGGTTTGACCTGTACGTAAAAAGAATCTTCAGGAAGAATCTTAACAATTGGGCCCTGTTCACAGAAACCGAAACAACCGGTCTTTACAACCTGTACTTCATCTGCTACGCCCTGTGCTTTAGCTTCTGCAATTAAATTTTTATAGATATCGTCGCTGTGACTGGATTCACATCCAGAACCACCACAGACCAATATGTAGTTTCTGATAGCCATTACTTGTCTCCTACTATGTCAGATGCGGGACGATCAATTACATGATCATTTACCAATTTTTTGTTGATGATGTGGTCTTCAACAATCTTATCTACAGTTGCTTTATCCACATTACCGTAAATAATATTTGGCATATTAGGCATGATTACTTCTAAAGTAGGTTCTACAGAACACAATCCCATGCAACCTGTTTGAGTAACTGAGATATTTGTGATGCCTCTTTTTTCAAATTGATCCAAGAATTCATCAAGCACAATCTTAGCACCGGCTGCGATACCACATGTACCCATACCAATAATAATTTGTCCTTCTTTTCCTTCTGTGGCTCTTCTTTTGATATCATCTTGTTTTGATTCTCTGAGTTTCCTCAGTTGATCAAGTGTCATTTTTGCCATTTCATTCTCCTTTTGTAAGTCTAAAAAATAAGTTGTCTCTTCACATAATAGTCTTTCAAACTATCTTCTTGGTTTCTGAGGAAATCACGCAGCAATATCAGATTTGATGCATTCTCTAAATTTCCGAGTACTTCTATCAGCTCATCTTTATTTACAGTATAAGATGATGTGCCTTTAACAGTTTTAATCTCACGCTCACATTCAAACCAATTAGCTTGCGGGTTGCTCATTAAAGCCAATAAAGTACCTGGGATATCTCCAATCGGAGGTGTATCCACATTGCATAAATCGAAAGAACTATGTACCTCTGTACCTTTGCCTACTGTGGATGTTATTCCAAATCTACTGTTTGTTTCCTTTGTAGCTTGAGCTAAAAAAGGAATTCCAAGTCCAACTTTTCTTTTACTATGTTTGATTCCGTCTGTATAATAAGGGTCCAAAACCATAGTCAATTCATCCTGATCCATTCCCTTACCATCATCTCTTATTGAAAATCTAAAATATCTGTCGACCTCACTGATTTTGAGCCAAACGTGATTACTGTTTGCTTCAAAAGCGTTTTGAGTGATGTCCAATATGTAATCAGTTAAATATCTATGCATTATTCCCCAGCTTATTGAGCAGGAACACTGGCAAGAATGCCAGCAACCTTTTTCTTGGTGACCTTACCAAATACCTCACCACCAACAGTCATAACTGGTGCCAATCCACAGCAACCAATACAACGAACAGCTTCAAGTGAGTATCTACCATCAGGGGTTACCTCACCGATTCCTATTCCCAGTTGATTTTGAATCTCATCTACCAATGTCTCACCACCTTTTAAATAACAAGCCGTACCAAGACATACTTGAATATTTATATCTCCAGGTTTTGTCAATTTGAAGAAATGGTAGAATGTTAAAACACCCCAAATCTTAGCAAAAGGAACATCTATCATTTCTGATACCTGCTCAGCTGCCTCTCTTGAAACATATCCAAATTCACCCTGTACTTTGTGCAATACCATGATTACATTACCTGGTTTTTCTTTCCATTCTTTAATGTATTCCATCAATTCTGGTGAAAAATTCTCTTTATTCTCAGACATGTACCCTCCTAATAATTTATAACTAATAATTCTCACTCGTTTTGACTAAATGATTCTTCATAAATTTATCATACAAGCAATAGTTTGTATAGTTATTTTTTAAGGCAATTAACTGCATTTTAAGTTTTTTTTCAGCTATTTATTTGCTATATATTGACCAAAATATACGTTTAATATACTATTATTCACATTAAAGGAAGGCTAATAATGAATAAAGAACAACTAACTCGGGTTACTAACTACTACAGAGCTTTGATAAAACTACGAGCTATTGGTTTAGAAAAAGTTTTCGCACATAACCTCAGTGACGCAGCTGGAGTGACCGCAACCATCGTAAGAAAGGATTTTTCTCAACTTTCCATAAAAGGACAGAAAAGAGGAGGTTATCAAATTGTTGAATTGATTGATTCTCTCTCCACCATATTGGGCAAAGGCGATGAACAAAATGCAGTTATTGTGGGTTGTGGAAGAATAGGACTTGCACTAATGCACTACTCTGGATTCGAAAATGATGGAATAAATATTGTTGCTGGTTTCGATAATGATCCAAAGGTTTATTCCGATCCATCTCAGCCTGTACCAATCTATCCAATTTCAAGACTTGAAGAATTATGCGAGACTCTCAATGCAAAAGTTGCAATTATAACAG
>JALNVT010000002.1 GCA_023231265.1 Sphaerochaetaceae bacterium | reverse complement strand
ATTATTTTCATCTAAAAGTGCATTGATAACATTTTTATTGTTTGATTCATATCCAATAGAAATGATTTCATTATCAATTACAGAGGTACCTTCTTTATAACTGTAGGCAACAAGTGGAGACATTATCACAAGTGCACTGTCATCATCAATTAAAGTTTGAATTGGTTTTTGAAGAACTTCAACGAACTTAAATTCAAGCTTCTCTTTATTTTTAAGTGCCAAATATTCCAATTTCAATTTCTGTTTTTTTACAGTTGTTTCATAATATTGTGTATCTGTTACAAAGATAACTGGTTCCATACTTTTAGAATAAAAATAAATAATTATAAAAATTGCAACAACTAGCAACAAAATCAATAAATTTTTATTTATTTTCCTTCTTTCCATAAAAAAAACATTACAACTCATCGGCACAATGGTCAATATCTTCCATAATTGTGTTGACTCGATGCCCTCAAATAGGTAGCATATTAAAGAACTAAAAATCATAATTCGAGGTGCAAATATGACTTCATACAAAGACTTAGGTCTAGTAAACACAAGAGAAATGTTTAAGAAAGCTGTTAAGGGTGGTTATGCTATTCCTGCTTACAACTTCAACAACATGGAACAACTTCAAGCTATTATCATGGCTTGTGTAGAAACAAAATCACCTGTAATCCTACAGGTATCAAAAGGCGCTCGCGATTACGCTAACATCAACCTTTTGAGAAACATGGCACGTGGTGCAACAGAATATGCTCACGAATTAGGTTACGATATTCCAGTAGTACTTCATTTGGATCATGGTGATTCTTTTGAAACTGCTAAAGATTGTATCGACAATGGTTTCTCATCAGTAATGATCGATGGTTCTCATTTCCCTTACGAAGAAAACGTAGCTTTAACAAAGAAAGTAGTAGAATATGCTCACAAATTTGATGTAACAGTTGAAGGTGAATTAGGTGTTCTTGCTGGTATCGAAGATGATGTTGTAGCTGAAAAATCAACTTACACACAGCCTGAAGAAGTTATCGACTTCGTTAGCAAAACTGGTGTAGATTCATTAGCTATCTCAATCGGTACTTCTCACGGTGCAAACAAATTCACTCCAGCTCAATGTACAAGAAACGCTGACGGTGTATTGATTCCACCTCCACTACGTTTCGACATTTTATCTGAAATTGAAAAACAGCTTCCTGGTTTCCCTATTGTACTTCACGGTTCATCTTCTGTTCCTGCTAAATTCGTTAACATGATTAATGAACATGGTGGTCACTTGAAAGATAGCGTTGGTATCCCTGAGGAACAACTAAGAACAGCTGCTAAGAGTGCTGTATGTAAGATCAATATCGACAGTGATGGTCGTCTAGCTATGACTGGAACTATCCGTCGTGTATTTGATGAAAATCCAGAATATTTTGATCCTAGAAAGTATTTAGGACCTGCTCGTCAGGCTCTTAAAGAAATGTACATGGAAAAGAACATCTCTGTATTAGGTAGTGCTAACCAAGCATAATATCTGCAATCATGTACTTCAAACCATCTAACATTTATTTGTTAGGTGGTTTTTTGTTAATAATTTTTATAAAATATGTCCTAAGTGCTTTGACTCAATTAAAAGTTAATGTTATATTTAGGTCAGTGCCAGACTTTTCTGGTTCAATATTTTATGTTTTAAGAGTTTAAATAAAAAAACTCAAGGAGTTCGATGGCTATCAAGGATTTGAGAATCAATAAACAGATTCGTGCAAAAGAAGTTTTCGTAATTGATGCATCTGGTGAACAGAAAGGTGTAATGGGTGTTTATGACGCAATTAATCTAGCGGATGCAGAGGGTTTAGATCTTGTAGAAGTATCCCCTAATGCAAAACCACCAGTTTGTAAAATTTTAGATTTCGGTAAATACCGTTATGAACAAGAAAAACGTATTCGAGAAGCAAAGAAGAACCAAACAATAATAAAAGTAAAAGAAATTCGAATGCAACCAAAGATTGAAAGAAATGACTTGGTTACAAAGAGTAAATTTATTGCTGAATTCTTAGGCGAAGGCAATAAAGTCAAAATCGGAATTCGTTTCCGAGGAAGAGAGTTAGCTCACACTGAATTAGGTAAAGTTGTTTTAGACAAGATTCTACAGGAACTCACTGATAATGGTGTACAGTTTGTTATTGATCGCCGTCCACTTATGGAAGGAAAGATGATGAGCATGATGATCAGTCCTAAGAAAGTTAGTAAAAGAAATTAATTAATATTCGTTGAATATTATTAAGATATAGCTGTTATCAGGGGTCTTGTTCCCTGCCGACGCAAAAAATAAAGTTTAGAGGTAATACAATGCCAAAAATGAAAACAAGAAAGTCCGTTTCAAAACGTTTCTCTGTTACAGGTACTGGTAAAGTTCGCTTTAAAAAGCAAGGACTTCGCCATATTTTAACCAAGAAAACCACAAAACGTAAAAAGAATTTACGTCACCCTGGGATTCTCGCTGAATGTGAAGCTAAAAAAGTTAGACAACAGCTTCCATATACCTAATAGGAGAAATTAAAAATGCCAAGAGCAGTTGACGGTACAAAACGTAAAGACAGAAGAAAGAAGATTTTAAAGCAGGCCAAAGGTTACTATGGTCGTCGTCACACAAACAATCGTGTTGCTAAAGATGCAGTTGCAAAAGCAGGTCAGTATGCATACCGCGGTCGTAAAGAAAAAAAGAGAGATTTCCGTAAATTATGGATCGCTAGAATTAACGCTGCTGTAAGAGCTGAAGGTTTAACTTACTCACAGTTCATGCACGGTTTGACTTTAGCTAACATCTCTCTTAATAGAAAAGCTTTATCAAACATGGCAATTGAAGACAAACAGTCTTTCTCTGCTTTGGTTGAACAAGTAAAAAGTGTTTTAGCATAAGCTTTAAATAAGTTTTGAAGTAATTAAGTTTCAAGGAGGAATTTGATGGCATCAGAAATCATGGATAAAATACAGCTATTGGAGTTACGTACAAAGAAAGCTGTAACACTTATAAATTTACTGAGAAGTAACAATAAAGAACTTCAATCTGAAAATGATACAATTAAAAGCGAGAAAGACGATTTACAAGACGAATTTAACGCTTTTAAGGAAACTGCAGCTGATTCTTCTGAATTAGATGAAGTTAAAAGACAGTTAGAAGAATTGAAAGCAGAACATGCAAAGGTCAAAATGGACTACACGTTCGCTAACAATAGAATTATTGAATTACAATCTTATGTTGATGACTATAAAGATAATACTAAACTTCTTGAAGATAGTATTAACAAATCTATCGATACTCTTGATGCAATTGAAGGCCTCGATGAAATTGATTTGATGGAAGCTCAGAATACTGAATTAGAAGCAGCTGATGGATTCACATCAGGTGAAGCTCTTGCAGGCGATGATCTTTCTGACTTAGATGATTTAGGTGATGACCTAATTCTTGAAGGCGACGATCCAGATTTAGATGGATTGGATGAGCTTGAAGATTTAGATGATTCAGATCCTTTAAAATAAGACTCAAAAACGACTTACAAAAAGACGAGTAAAATTACTCGTCTTTTTTTTCGTTACCCCCTTGCATTATGTGGAGCTTTTTATTATTCTCGCCCTATAAGTTAAAGATTTAATAAAAACCAATTTTTATTAATAGCTCTTTATCTTTATCATTGCATGCTATAATATATGTATAGACAGCGATGTTACTTGAAAATTATTTGTGATGTGAATAACGGACACGTGTCTCTTGGCTCAACTAATACAATTGGGTTACGGCATAGCTTCTTTGCATTGCTCCTCCTCTTTTAGAGGTTTAAAAGGAACAGAATTTGAAGCAACCTGGTAACCCCCTTGAACCCAAAGGTTCAAGAGCAGTCCAATTCACATCACTTTTTTATTTATATTTAAGGAAACAAAGAGTGAATTTATCAAATAAAACTGAAGGTATTGTTTTTATTAACTTACCCAAAAATCTAGAACAAACAATTGGTGATTTTAAAGTTGATCCAACCATCCCTATCCCACTGCAGCTTCCTGAAGACCATAAAAAAATTGAGGCTGATGATGTTACTGTTGAAAGAATAGTAGCAGGCATGCTCAAAATTATTGCATGGGATCCTGATAATGAACACTTTGAGTACTACAGAGAATTTGTGTTGGCATCTCAACCAGAATCAATTGAACAGTTGAACATTGCAGCCATTGCAAAAGAAAAAATAGAAGACCACGATTTCAGTGAAGAACTTTTCTTGGTTGTCAATCATCTCTCACAGCAACCAGCATCATATATCAATCTTGCAACTCATTATGCTAAAAGAGCCACTCTTGCAGAAGACAACGAAGGAAAAGGTGCTCTTTATGATTTGTATCAACAGAAAACAATTGATACATTGATTGAAGGTCTGAAGAAAAATCCTGAAGACCCTGACCTGCTTTGTGAAATTGGCTACTTCCATATCTACCAAAACAATATTGATACCGCACGTGATTATCTTGAGCAGTATATGAATGTTGCCAAAGAAGATGATGAGAGAAAAGTTCAAGTTGAAAATATCTTGAAAGATATAAACAACAAACTTACAAATGATACTGCACTGCTTCAAGCATATGATGAAATACAGCTGTGCAATGAAGATAAAGCTTTGGAACTTCTCGATGTATATATCGAAAAAAATCCAGAAGTATGGAATGCCTTTTTCTTTAAAGGTTGGGCACTGAGAAGACAGTTGAAATTTACTGAAGCTAAAGAAAACCTATTGCATTGCATCAAACTTGGTGAGAGCAACAGTGAAATTTATAATGAATTATCTATCTGTGCTTTGGAAGAAGGACATCAGGAATTGGCTGTATACTATTTGGACAGTGCTTTAGATTTAGAACCAGACAATATCAAATTATTGACAAACCTTGCTTATTTAAAACTTGAAGAGAAGGATTATGACAAGGCTCGACAGTTGCTTGAAAGAGCAAGAGCTATTGATATCAAAGATCCACTTGTAGAGCATCTATCTAAGTCCTACTGTTCAGCAACAGGCGACACCCTCAATGAGAAGCCTATTATTGAAGAGGTAGTAGAAGATATTGAGACCTACGAAGAACTCAGCGGACACTCTCACCATGCTCACAAAAAAGATGATGGAGTTGAAGAAGTAATTCAGATTGGAGAAGATAACTAATGCAATTTATTAGCCATAGCTCAGAAGAAACAAAAGAATTTGGAAAGAAGTTTGCAAAAAACTTAAAACCAGGTGCTGTAATATCTTTGCGAGGCTCTCTTGGTGCTGGTAAGACAGTCATTGCCAAGGGCATTGCAGAATATTTAAACATAAAAGAAGCTATCGTATCACCTACATTTACGATCTTACAAGAATATGATGGAGATCTTCCTTTATATCATATGGATCTATATAGAATTTCAGGTTGTGATGAATTTGAAATGATGGGTGGAGAGGAAATGTTGTATGGAGAAGGAATCACTCTTATCGAATGGTCTGAGAAGATTGATGAGATGCTTCCTGAAGATACAATTTATCTTGAATTAACCATTTTAGATAACCAGGACAGAGTTATTGATATAACAGGTCTTGAGGATTAAAGGATAGGATAATTAAAATATGAATATTTTGGCAGTTGATACAAGCACAAATGCAATGAATATTGCAGTTGTTAAAGATAAAGAGAGAACATCATTTCACCATGTTGGTAAAATGGAACACAGTGAAAATTTGATGCCTCGTATTATGGACATGACAAAAAAAGCAGGTCTGACTCTTAACGATTATGATCTACTTGTCTGTCCTAAAGGTCCTGGATCTTTCACAGGTTTGAGAATTGCAATGAGTGCTTTAAAAGGAATAGCAGTAGCAACTGATACTCCTTTGGTCACAGTTGATACCAATTTGGTATTATCTTCTCAAGTTGCCTATTTTGATGGAATTGTTGTTCCTGTAATAGATGCAAAAAAAAGAAGATTCTACACTGCTCTTTTCAAGAATGGTGCAAGAGTTACAAAAGATATTGATACAACAGAAGAAGAAATGATTGAGCTTTTAGCTGATGAAAAGAGAGTTCTGTTCACCGGTCCTGATGCTCAGATGTTCTATGACAAACTTCTTAAGAAGGGACTCAAGGAACAGTGCCCAACTCTGGATGCTTTTGTTGATAGCAGCTCTTTTGACTTTGCTATAAAACTTGCAGAGCTAGGTCTCTGTGAGTTCAACAAAAATGGCCCAGCTGAAATGGGAATTGGTCCAACATACATCAGAAAAAGTGATGCAGAGGTTGCTCTTGAAAACAAAATAAAAGAGATGAACAAATCAGAGATTTAAGAGACATAAATAAATACAAGATCCAGCATACATCGCTGGGTCTTTTTTATGTCATAATAAAACTTTTTATCATTCAAAATTATATTAAATACCATTTTATCACTATATGTGACAAAGTAACTTTATTTTTGACTATAGTTTATATATACTGTAAGTATAATTAATATAAAGAGTGGTACATAACATGATTAAAACTGATATTTTAATAGTAGGCGGTGGAGCTGCAGGATTATCTGCTGGTCAATATGGTGCAAGAGCAGGTCGTGACGTGGTGATTGTTGAAGCACTTATGCCAGGTGGACAATGTGCCTATATAGATATGATTGAAAACTATCCAGGTTTTGATACACCTGTTTCAGGGTTTGAGATCGGAGATAGAATGCAGAAACAAGCAGAAGCTTTTGGTGCAAAAATTGTTTATGATGAATTTGTTTCTTTTGAAAAAAAAGATGACATATTCTTTGTAAAACTTGCAGGACAAGAAGTTGAAGCAAAATCTATAATTTGGGCAACAGGAGCAAAGCATAGACATATAGATATTCCTGGTGAAGAGGAATTCAACGGTCGAGGTGTATCATATTGTGGTACATGTGATGGCTCTTTCTTCAAGCAGCAGACAATTTTTGTAATTGGTGGTGGTGATACAGCATTGACTGATGCACTTTATTTATCAAAGCTATCTGATGATGTAACAATTGTTCACAGAAGAGATAGATTCAGAGCTCAAGATGATTTGATTCAAAGAGTTAAGAAAACAAAGATAAAGACATTGATGAACAAGAGACCGCTGGAAATTAAGGGTGAAGATAATAAGGTTTCATCCATTGTTCTTGAAGATGTTGTAACAGGAGAAAAATCTGAACACAGTACAAAAGCTGTATTCATCTTTGCTGGTATGATTCCTCAGACTCAACTTCTTCCTAAAGAACTTGTTGATGATCATGGATATGTTGTTGCAGATCAAAAGATGCAGACAGCCATTAAGGGTTTCTTTGTAGCTGGTGATGTAAGAGACACTCCATTCAGACAGGTAGTAACTGCTGCATCTGATGGTGCAATTGCTGCTCACAGTGCAAGTGAATATATCGATGAAATAGACGGAAATGCTTATTAAGCCATATGTCTTGCACATATAAAAAAACAAAATAAAATTAGTTAATACAAATAGATTATTAATTTTTTTCAAGCCTGTAATTTGTAAATATTACAGGCATTTTTTATTACAAATTTAGCAAATTAAAAACAACTTTTTAATTGACGTTTGCCCTTGATAAGTCCATAATAAAACCATGAATATATTAATGGTTACAAGTGAAACAGTCCCTTTTTCTAAATCAGGTGGATTAGCAGATGTTGTAGGAGCACTTTCAAGTGCTCTTTTTAAGTTAGATAATAACGTTTACGTATTGATGCCTTGTTATAAGTTTATTGATTTAAACGGATTTTCAAAAGTAATTGCAACTTTTAATGTGAATATTGGAAGTTCTGAAGAAAAAGTTGAATTGGTAAGTAAAGATTTGAATGGAGTTAAATATTTAGCACTCAAAAATCCTATGTTTACCGAAAGAAATGGTATATATGGAGATACTTCTTTCACTCCATATTCTGATAATTTTGTACGTTACACCCTTCTTGCTAAATCAGCACTTCCAGCATGTAAAGCATTGAATGTGAAACCGGACATAATTCATTGTCATGATTGGACAGTTGGATTCACTCCATACTTTCTAAAAAAATCTGATGATAAGTTCTTTGCAAAAACAAAGAGCGTCTTCACCATTCATAACCTTGCATATCAAGGTATATACTCAAAATTTGATTCTCTTTTAGCAGATGTTGAACTGGATGATAAAATGTTCTCAGGTTTGGGAACAGAAAAACAGGTCAACATGCTCAAAACAGGCATTGAATTTGCAGATTATGTAACAACTGTAAGTCCAACCTATGCTAAAGAAATTCAAGAGAAGGAATTGGGATGCAATCTAGATCCAATTCTACAGGAACGAAAAGACGACTTATTTGGAATTATCAATGGCATTGACTATGATGAATGGAATCCTGAGACAGATGAAAGTTTTACTCATCATTACAGTTCAGCTGATATGGAAGGCAAGAAAAAACTAAAAGCTGAAGTTCAAAAAGAATACGGCTTGGAAGTAAATCCTGATGTTCCTCTTATCAGTATGATAAGCAGATTAGCAGAACAGAAAGGTTTTGATGAACTGTTATTCGAAGGCAAAACAAGTGCACTCGAGACAATCTTAAAAGAAAACAAAGTTCAGGTGATTATTATTGGTACAGGTGATCAAAGAATTGTTGATAAATTGGAAGAACTTGATGAGAAATATTCCAATCTTTCAGTCAACATTCTATTCAGCAATAAAGCAGCTCATAGAGTGGAAGGAGCCTCTGATTTCTTCTTGATGCCAAGCAGATATGAACCCTGTGGCCTCAACCAATTGTACTCACTTAGATATGGGACATTACCTATTGCAAGAAAAACTGGTGGACTGGCAGATTCGATAATCGATATCGATGAAGATGAAGAAAATGGTACAGGATTTTTATTTTCTGAAATGAAAAGCCGTGCTATAATAGAAGAAGCTAGTAAAGCAATTAACATGTACTATCATAATAGCGAAACTATTTCAGAAATGAAATATAGAAGTATGTGTACTGATTTCACTTGGGATAAATCAGCAGAAGAATACATGATAATATATCGAAGGGGGATATAATATTTTATGAAAAAGCAAGACACAGTTGCAATTATTCTCGGAGGTGGTAAAGGTACTAGACTTTACCCATTAACAAAAGATAGAGCAAAACCTGCTGTACCTTTCGCAGGGAAATATAGATTGGTTGATATTCCAATTTCAAACTGTATCAATAGTGATATAAGTCAGATTTATCTGTTGACTCAGTTTAATTCGGCATCTCTTCACAACCATATAAACAACACTTATCAATTTGGTTCTTTCTCTACAGGTTTTGTAGAGATTCTTGCAGCTGAACAGACATTGCAATCAACTACTTGGTATCAAGGTACAGCTGATGCAGTTAGAAAGAATTTAGTTCACTTCAAAGACCAAGATCCTAAATATTTTGTTATTCTTTCTGGAGACCAACTTTACAGCATGGATTTAAAGGACATGATCAATCAACATATTGCATCAGGAGCTGAATTATCCATCGCAGCAAAACCAATTTCTAGATCACAGGCAACTGGATTGGGAATAATTGGTGCTGATGATAATGGAATTATCAAGAAATTCTATGAGAAACCAGCTGATGATTTGGATATAAGTGAATACAAAGTATCACCTAAATTCATGAAAGACTCTTTAAATCAAGATGTGAGTGATAAAAATGAATATCTTGCAAGCATGGGTATGTACATTTTCAATGCAGATACAATGGCTGAAGTATTGGATAATGATCTCACTGATTTTGGTAAGGAAATCATTCCAAAAGCAATTGAAAACAGAAAGGTTTATTCTTATCTTTTTGATGGATTCTGGGAAGATATTGGTACTATCAAAGCTTTCTATGATACAAATCTGAACCTTGCATCAATGACTCCTGATTTCAATTTCTATGATGAGGATATGCCAATTTATACTCACCGTCGTCACCTACCTGCTACAAAGATCAACTTCTGTAACATAAGCAGTTCTTTGACCAGTGAGGGATCAATTATTACAAATGCATACATTGTTAACTCAATCATTGGTGTAAGAACAATTATTGAATCAGGTGCATCTCTAGATGGTGTTTACTGCATGGGAGCTTCATACTATGAAACTCCAGAAGAGATTGCAGAAAACAAACGCAAAGGAATTCCAAACCAAGGTATTGGTCGTGGAACAATCATCAAACGAGCTATCATTGACCAGAACTCTAGAATCGGAAACGGCTGTAGAATTGGCGTTGATGATATAAAACGTGAGGATTGTGATACAGAGATGTATTCCATTCGTGATGGAATCATTGTAATTAGAAAAAATGCAATCATTCCTGATAACACAGTGATGTAATAAGTATTAGAAGCAAAAAAAAGGGAGAACATAGTTCTCCTTTTTTTTGTCTGTTGATTTTGAAATCTATCAATAAGTTGTGTTCTCTTCAACAGATCCAAGTAGTATTGGACATGGGGCAACAAGGAATCTCAATCTATCCAGATCTTCTTGCCTCAGAAGATCACACTGATTCAGAAGAATCACAGATTTATGATCACTATTGACTCTTTTGAGCATTCCCTCCTCATCATCAATCAAGTCCTGAAGATATTTTACATCCACCTTCTTGCTCATATCAGCTTCACCCATGCAGTTATCTGCTGCCATCTTATTGAAGCAACTCATACCACCAATTGCTATAACAGCTGTCACACTGCTTGGAATTACAGGATCACATTCTCTGTGTTTCTTAAGTGGTAGACATCTTGCTCCATCAGCCTCAAATATGCTCACATCAAAGCGTTTGGATATCAGAGGTAATATTTCATCTCTTGGAGCCATGCACTTCTTAGCGTTCATTATATGCTTCTGAACAAACAATACAGATTCACCTTTTTTGACCTCATGATTGAAGAAATCCTTTTCATCTGTCATCACATGATCAACCTCAAATCTATAATGAGAAGGATTCTGCATTTTTGTGGTGGTACTCACAAGAACGCTGAGCCCCCTGTTTTTGTAGTACTGTGCCAATGCAATCAAAGTGGTTGTCTTGCCACCACCACCTGTGATGGCAATAACACATTGCTTTCCATCTTCATAAACCACTTCATCCAGTCTATCCAATAATGTCATGTTTTTGCCTCAGTTTTAATATGATTGCCCAATCACTTGGTGCAAAATCATAATTATCTAATTTATCAAAATCTTCCCATTTCAATTCTGTATGAACAAGAAGAGTGAACTCAGGATTTTCATCCTTTAAAACTATACGATGCGCTTTGAGATGATAGCTGACACCCTTATTTTCAAAATCATGAGTTGCCAGTTCCTCTTCAACCTCAATATCCACACCAAGCTCTTCTTTGAACTCTCTTTTCAATGTATCTTCTACTGTCTCACCCCATCGATTCTTACCACCTGGAAATTCCCAAGTATTGCCAATGGTACCTTTTTCTATTCTCTTTCCAATTAAAACTTTATGGTCTTTATCAATGCAGATACCTGCAGTTGTAATTCTATTGCTTTCATCTCTCATATAATCTCTCCTATTGCTTTTAAAGTATCACCCAATTTGGTAACAAAAAATGCAAAAACGTAACGATGAAAATAATTATAGCATAATTTCTATGTCTTTTGATAATTTTTTCTTCAATAACGATTGATGGTTCTTTGTTTATATAGATCAAGGTGAAGTTCAAAGCCGATGTGAATAAAAAAACAGATACAAGAAAATCTCCCAATACAATTGGACCTGGTTTTATTGGACAAAGCAGAGATAGAAGAGTCAGTATGTACCCCAAAATCATCATGAACAATTTATATGAATCATGATTGAACAGATAGTCTCTGATTCTGAGCAGAGTTGGATTGTATATTCCAATAGAAGGTGTTATATATATGAGTCCTGTATAAGTTAGATATACAAGTATTATGAGCCACAGTTGCATCATTTAGCTATTACCTTTCCCAACAGAGGAATCAATGTTTCAGTATCAAAATAACCATTTTTTTTGAAGGCCTTGAGCCCTGCCTCTTTATGCCAGAGAACACCGTACAGTGCACTTTTGTAAGGAGATAGACCTCCTGCAAGAAGACCTGCAATGCAACCAGCCAAAACATCACCAGAACCTGCAACTCCCAGTGCAGGATTGTCACCACTCACTATAATAGGTTTTCTTGCAGCTGTTGCTATCAAGGTAACTGATGCTTTGCATACTATTATAGCCCCAGTTTTGATGCTGATGTTTTGAAGGAGATTCAAGAAATCTGATGGTCTATCACTGAAACCTACCTTGCCCTCATACTCGGGACACACAGCAGCTGCCAGAGCTCTTAACTCTCCCATATGTGGAGTAAGAACTATTGTTCCATGTCCAACGACCTTTCCACTTTTATAAAGATTTGCAAATGCTCTGATTCCATCAGCATCTATAACAAGAGGTTTTAATGTTTTCAAAAGAGAGTCAAGAAGCATCTCACGTCCCTCACCCCATCCAGGACCTGCAAGAAGAGCAGTATAGCTATCAATATCATCAATCTCTGTTGTTGGCTGAACAATTACAGATGGACTTTCTGAAGCTATGATTGGATATATTTCAGGTTCAACAAAACAACTTACAAGGCCAACTCTGCTTACAAAAGCAGATCTACTTGCAAGTCTGACAGCTCCTGTAAAATTCTTGCTTCCTCCAAATACAGCAAGGTGACCTCTTGTCTTTTTGTAGGCATCAATATCAAGAGGAATCAAAGATGGCTCCTCATCATCTGCAAGATAAGCTGAAGGCTTTGAAGCCTTTATCAAAAAAGGAGGAAAAGATGGATTCACACATTCGACTGCACCACACTTTGCATGAACAGTTGGATTGTAATACACACTCTTTAAAGGCCCCATGCATATCGTATAATTGGCTTTTATGCTTGTACTGCTCACCTCAACATCATCACCAAGACCTGATGGAATATCAACACTGAAGACCTCTGCATCAGAATTGTTTATTGCCTCAATCAACTTGAGAGCATCTCCTCTTATTGGAGAGGACAGTCCTGTGCCAGTAATTCCATCAACAATATATTTTGCACTGTCTATTGCCTGCAGTGTCTGAGAATCTATGATTCCATCTTCTATATGTACTGTTGGAATTCCATAAGATTTTATGATATCACGTTGAATCTGTGAGCTCTCAGAGATATGTTTTCCTAAAAGAATGACCAAAATATCAGTCACGCCATTGTTTATTGCTTCTCTGGCTATAACCAGAGCATCACCGCCATTGTTACCACCACCGGCCACTACAACAAAAGGTTCATCATCTTCAATCTTAGTTTCAATGAACTGCCAAGCCTTTAGACCAGCCTGTTCCATAAGAACTACCGGTGGAATTTTATATTCACTCTGTGAGCTTTCATCAATCAACTGAGTCATCTTTCCACTAATTAAATTTTTCATAATTTTATGTTACTATAACTGAAGTACCTTGACAAGAATTATAACAAATAATATGTTTTAACAGTCCTGGGGTGGCTAATTGCCTGAGATGAAACCCGTTTACTTGATCTGGATAATACCAGCGTAAGGAGACCCTCTATTTTATCACAAACAAACATTATTCCTCAGCACACATTTTAATATTAGGAGAGTTTTTCAAAAATGAAAAAACGAAACTTATTTACTGTGATGCTAATGATCACTTTATCTACTTCTCTTTTATTTGCACAGGGTACAAAAGAAGAGACTGCTGCTCAAAAAACTGCTGAGGATAACACTCTAACAGTTTACGCTTATGATTCTTTCTGCGGAGATTGGGGTCCAGGCCAAAAGGCTGTCAAAGACTTTGAAGCTAAAACAGGTATCAAAGTTGATTTGGTATCAGCTGGTGATGGTCCACAGATGCTAACAAAAGTTGAAATGGAAAAATCCAATCCTGTAGCTGATGTTGTATTGGGTATTCCAAATGACCTTGCTGCAAAAGCTTTGGAATCTGATCTATTTGAGTCCTATGATGCTCCAGCTCTGAATGATATTCCTGAGTTCTTGAAATTCGATAGCACAAACAGATTGAACCCTTTTGATTATGGTGATTTTGCTTTCTGTTATGACAGCGAGAAATTGGCTGCTGAAGATGTTCCAACAAGTTTGGAAGATCTAACTGATCCAAAATATAAAGGTAAGATCATTTTAATCGACCCTAGAACTTCAACAGTTGGACTTGGACTTCTTCTTTGGACTCGTGAGGTATTTGGTGATGATTATCTCACATGGTGGGAAGGTGTTAAAGATAATGCATTGACCATAACTGATGGTTGGTCAAGTGCTTATGGTATGTTCACAGAAGGTGAAGCTCCAATTGTACTCTCTTATACAACATCCCCTGCATACCATGTGATGTGGGAAGACACAACTCGTTACAGAGCAGCAATCTTTGAAGAAGGACACAGTCTGACAATCGAAGGCATTGCAATTGTAAAATCCAGCAAGAAGAAAGAGAATGCAAAGAAATTTGTTGATTTCATTCTAACAGATGCACAGGAGGACATTGCAACTACAAATACAATGTATCCAACAAACTCCACATCTCAGCTTCCTGAGGCTTACGAATGGGCACCAATTCCTGAAACTCAGCTATCCCTTGATTACAATGATATTTCAAAGAATCTTGATACATGGGAAAAAGAATGGACAGAGGTAATGAGTAAATAAAACTCTACTGACTACTGTGCAAAATGAACAAGGGGAGGTCTCTCCCCTTGTTTTCATTTAAAATAAATCAATACATATACCTTTTGCAACTTGTGATTTTGTCTGTATTGACCTATTATTTTATAAAAACAATAAAGGATTTGTTATGACAAGTTACAACGTAAATAAGAAGAAAAGTTATGAGAGAATCATGCCAATACCAGCTCTCATCATAATATCTCTTATTTTCTTAATTCCTCTGATAAACACATTATCAATGGCATTTATTAAAGATGGTAAGTTAACATCTTCTTTTGTTAAAGAAGCGTTCACCTCATCATATACAAGACAGATACTGAGTTTCACAGTAAACCAAGCCTTCGTTTCAACACTTTTGAGTCTATTAATTGGACTTCCAGGAGCATATCTGCTGTCAAACTATGATATAAGAGCTAAGAAGACAATTTTGGGAATATGCACAATTCCTTTTGTGCTGCCATCAATTCTAGTTATCCTTGGATTTGTTTCATTCTATGGCAACAATGGTTTTTTGAATCAGATTTTGATGAGCCTCTTTCACCTGGAAGATGCTCCTTTAAAAATACTATATTCATATAAAGCCATTATTTTGGCTCATGCTTTCTACAATTTTCCAGTGATACTTCTTCTGGTATCAACATATTGGGATAACTTGGATCCAAAATATGAGATGTCTTCCTATGTATTTGGAGCATCTCGCCTCCAGACTTTTTTCAATGTCACTCTCAGAAGAATAATTCCATCAATACTTTCAAGTTCTCTTCTGGTATTTCTTTTCTGTTTTACAAGTTTTTCAATCATCCTTGTACTGGGTGGTGGACCTAAGTTTACCACAATGGAAGTTGAGATTTACAGACGAGCTAGAATCAGCATGGATATGAATGGAGCAGCAGCCTACTCTCTTGTTTCTATTGTATTCTGCGTGATTTTGCTTATTCTTTACATAGAATCTCAGAAATTAATATCGTCCTCTGATTCTGTTGTGACAACAACTTACAAAAAAGCAAAGAGACCAACCTCTGCAGTTGGAAGCATCCTGTCATCTCTGTATTTCACTTTGACAGGAATTTTTGTACTTGCTCCAATAATATCTATCATTGCCAAATCATTCATTGGAACAGTGAGCAGAGGTGGTGCAAAGACATTCACATTGAAGTACTACAGACAGCTGTTCGGCCTTGAGAGCTCATCTGGGGTCATGAGTGATGCCACTCCAGCAATATTTGCATCATTGAAGATTGCACTGATAGTTGCTCTTGTAACAGTTCCAATTGGTCTCTCTTTATCTGTTGCTACAAAAAGAAAGAACTCTTTCTCATCTGCTATTATAGAGCTGATTGGAATGCTTCCTCTTGCCATATCGTCAGTCATAATTGGTCTTGGTTATTATCTGATTGCAGCCAAAGCTCCCTATCTCTCAGGAACAGCCCTTGTTGTCCTAGCTCATCTGATAATCTCACTTCCTTTTGCAATCAGAATAATAACACCAGAGCTTGAGAAGCTTCCACCATCATTGAGTCAAAGCGCAATGACACTTGGAGCCAAGCCCTTCAGAGCTTTCATAGACATAGAATTACCTCTTCTGAAGAACGCTTTGATAAAAGCGGCAATCTTCAGTTTTGCTACAAGTATGGGTGAGATAAATGCAACTTTGGTTTTATCATCCTCAAAAATAGAAACAATTCCAGTTGTGATGTATCGCTTGATAGCTTCTTACAACTTCGCAGGTGCCAGTGCTTTGGGTACAATTTTAATCGCAGTTTGTGCTATATTGTTTATAAGCACAGGCTCAAAACAGAAGGTCAGATAAATGAACGAATTGAATATAAAATTAAATAAGAATTTTCCGGAATTCAAATTGGATATAGAATTTTCTGCAGAAGAAGGACAGTTGATATCAATCATTGGTCCAAGTGGATGCGGAAAATCAACAACACTATCGCTTATAACAGGCCTTCTTCCTCTTGATGATGGTTTCATCAAAATCGGAGATGATGATCTATCAAGCATGCCAATTAATGAGAGAAAGATTGCTATGGTATTTCAGAACTACTCACTCTACCCTCATCTTAAAGTAAAAGATAACATAGCCTATCCTCTCAAAATAAAGAAAATCAACAAGAAAAAACGTTATGCAGAGGCAAGCAGACTCCTTCATCTCGTTGGTCTCGATGGTTTTGAAGATAGAAAGATTGAATCACTTTCAGGTGGAGAATGTCAGAGAATTGCTCTTGCAAGAGCTCTTGCTTCAAAACCTAGATTGCTTCTTCTTGATGAACCTCTCTCTGCTCTCGATGCAAAACTCAGAGGTTATCTCAGAGATGAGATCAGAAGGATCCATGATGAGACAGGACTGACAATGATCTATGTGACCCATGATCAAGAAGAGGCATTGTCCATATCTGATAAGATCATCGTTCTCAATGATGGTCATGTTGAGATGATTGGAGATGGTGAGGAAATTTATAACAATCCAACATCTCTGTTTGCTGCAACTTTCATGGGAGAGGGAAACCTACTTCCGCAGCAGATATTTGAAACTCTTCCTGAAAACAGACCTTTTGGGAATGTGTTTTTCAGACCTGAGGAGGCCATGATAATTGAAGATGAGAGTCTTCCAGTTCCAGAGCTGCTACCTTATTCCTTGCTAAAAGGACTCAATGTAGTTAAAGTGGAGTTCAGAGGAAAGCACTATATCATCAAAGCTAGGAAAAAGAACTGTGATATCTTGATATCATCAAATATAAGACCTAAAAGCAATGTTATTTCTGTTTATATAAGAAATAGATCACTTAAATACTTCAACAATTAATGCAATGGCACGTGTTTCTCTTATAAATAATAAAGGACATAATTTTATGAAAAATAAAATATCATTATTTATATTGGTGCTTTTATTGGCATCACCCGCATTTGGGGAGACAAAATTTGTATCTGATTTTGATTTCAGTGTGTTTTACCATCCTTCTTTTGATTTGAGTGGAGAGGATGAGATTCCTATGAGGTCCTCTATAGGAACAAGGTTGAGTGTATCTCCAATAGTTCTCAAGATATCTTCTTTATCAATTTCATTCGACAGCAGTTTGAATCTTGTAACAAAATCAATAACTTACAACAACGGCGCAAATGAAGCATACTCTTCATTTGATGTAGGTCTTGGACTCAACTATCAATTCACTGATGCCTTTTCTCTTAAAGTCTCAGGAGGGCCAGGATATCTTATGTTGAAAAATAAAGACCAGGTGGAAGCCTTCATAATTGGTTCATTGATACCATCTTATAGGCCAGCTGAGATTTCAATGGCCAAAATATCTTTTACCACTCCCATAAATATTATTTATCGAAAAGAGATGCTGACAACCACCTTTGGTATTGGTGTGAGAGTTGAGATGGATTGGTTTGATAACTATTAAAAGCAGAAATTATTGATGCAAATAGCGATGTTTTTTCGTAATAATCTATGAGGTTATTATAATGAAGAAAACATCGCTTTTTTTATCTTTATTGTTTTTGTTGATTCTTTCGTCCTGTGAATTGAAGCAGAAGCTACCAGAGACAAGAATTTTCTATGTTGGAGTGGCTCTTGATTACAAAAACACAAATGTGAATTCTCTGCATGGAACTCTGAATGACGGATATGAAATGGAGAAAGCTTTCAATAAAAATGCTCAGAAGTGCAATGAAAAATTTTTCAACTACTCTCTGTATCAGGAAGGTTTTGATCATGATGAAGATACAATTTCATCCCCCAATTATCCATCAAAATTGAACATCCTATCTGCATTTGACGACATCTCTAATAAAGCAGAGATAACTGATATAACGATATTCTATTTTTCGGGACATGGTTCTAAGGATGATGGAGCACTTCTTTGTGGTACAACTGATTCAATTGGTGGCAAGTCCATGACAGACATAAATGTAATTGATGATAGCTACCTTCTCAGTCCAATTGAAATAAAGCACAAGATGAGCAAAATAAAAGGCAAGAAGTTGATAATCGTTGACTCCTGTTATTCTGGAAACTTCTACAGTGATTCAGATGATACAGTGGATATTTCTGAGAATGATGATTACTACCAGAGCAGTTTTGAGAAATTTTTTGGCGATTGTGAAGCATCTTCAGATAAAGATATCTTCATCCTATGTGCAACAGAGAGTGATAACTTCTCACATGAGCCCTCTTCACTGCTTCACTCTCACCCTCATGGTTATTTCACCAGAGCTCTTTTGGAAGGAATTGGATGGAATTATGGAGAATATGGTACTGTAACAAATAAAACAGAAGAATCGGTTGTAGCTGATGATGGCATACAGGGAAAACTTTGTCATGGCAATCCTCCTGCATGCTACAGCTCAAATTCATTGAGCATTGACAATCTTTATCGTTACATCAAAGAGAATCAGAATATACCCTTAAAAATCACAGATGGACAGAGAAGCCACCAGCACCCAAGGGTGACCAGTGGCCGCAAAGATTTGATTCTTTTTCAATATTAGAAGTTTATCTCTTCACTCTTGATCTTCTCAATTTCATCACGAAGGGCTGCAGCTTTTTCAAATTCCAGATCTTTTGCATAATTGAACATCTCTTTCTCAAGTTCCTTTATGTATTTCTTTCTGTCCTTTTTGGCCAATAGGTTGTAGCCAGATCGTCTGATATCGATCTCTTCTTTGACATCCTCAATTGCTTCTTTCTTATCTCTTTCAATCAGATCTTCAATAGCTTTATCAATTGTTGTTGGAGTTATACCATGCTCTTCATTGTATTGCATTTGAATCTCTCGACGCCTTTTTGTCTCGCCGATGGCCTCTTTCATTGCATCAGATTCTCTATCTGCATACATGATGACACGACCATCTGAGTTACGTGCCGCACGACCAATTGTTTGAACCAGTGCTGTAGCAGAACGAAGGAAGCCAATCTTATCGGCATCAAGAATTGCAACAAGAGAGACCTCTGGTAAATCGAGACCCTCACGAAGCAGGTTGATACCAATCAAAACATCAAAGACACCCTTTCTAAGATCGCGTAAAATTTCAACTCTTTCTATGGTCTCAATTCCACTGTGAAGGTATCTGACCTTCAATCCCAACGAGAGAAGATAATCGGTGAGATCCTCACTCATCTTCTTTGTGAGAGTTGTTACAAGAACCCTTCTGCCCTGCTCTGTTGTCTTCTGAATCTCGTTATAGAGATCTTCCATCTGACCTTCAGATTTTCTTACTTCAATAACAGGATCTAGAAGTCCAGTAGGTCTTATGAGCTGTTCAACAACATTGTCAGTCTCTGCATTTTCCAATCTTCCTGGTGTTGCAGATACATAAACTCTCTGACCAACTTTCTCATCAAATTCTTTGAATTTCATAGGTCGGTTATCAAGAGCAGAAGGAAGTCTGAAACCATAATTTACAAGATTCAATTTTCTTGACCTGTCTCCTTCATACATGGCTCCAACTTGAGGAAGTGTTACATGAGATTCGTCGATGAATGTGACAAAGTCATCTGGGAAATAATCAAGCAGCACTGCAGGTCTCTGACCTTCTTTTCGGCCAGTCAGAGGTCTTGAGTAGTTCTCAATTCCTGAGCAATAACCAATCTCTTTGAGCATCTCAATATCATATTCAACACGGCTTTTGATTCTCTCTGCTTCCAAGAGTCTGCCCTGGGAGGTGAAATATTCTATTCTCTCTTTGAGTTCGTTCTCAATGACCTTAATGGAATTCAAAACAGCTTCATGGGGCATAACAAACTGCTTGGCAGGATACAGAGAGAACTGCTCAACACTGTCGCCTTTCTTGCCACTGATTGGATCAAACCATGTTATTGATTCAATGACATCCCAGTCAAGTATTATTCTGATGGCATTCTCCAAATAAGATGGACAGATCTCAATTACATCTCCTCTGACTCTGAAACTTCCTCTGGTCAAAACAGCATCATTTCTTTCATACTGCATTCGAACCATTGCCTCAATATCACTTTTATGGTCAAAAATCTCACCTTTCTTGAAGACATGAACCATGTCCTTAAGATCAACAGGAGAGCCCAGACCATATATGCAGGATACAGTTGAGACCACGATTACATCACGACGCTCCATCAAAGAGAAAGATGCACTCAATCTGAGTCTATCAACCTCCTGATTTATATCTGCTGTTTTTTCTATGTAGAGATCACGCCCTGGAACGTATGCTTCAGGTTGATAATAATCATATGTTGATACAAAATATTCAACAGCATTGTTTGGAAAGAAGGACTTGAACTCTCGATACAGCTGTGCTGCAAGAGTTTTGTTGTGAGACAATATGAGTGTCGGTCTGTTTATCTTTTCAATTACCTTTGCCATTGTATAGGTCTTACCTGAACCTGTAACACCTTTCAATATCTGACTGTGCTCTCCATTTTTAAAACCTTCTGCAAGCTTTTCAATTGCCTGAGCTTGATCTCCAGCTGGATCATAGGGAGAGACCACATGAAGAGGAATTTGAGCTTTGCCTGATGCTTTATGGTAGTTCTCAACCAGCTCTCCTCCCCAATTTATTTTCTTCTTATCATCTATATTTTTTTCTTTATCTTCCATTAGTTTTCGACCTTGTTTATGTCTTCAGCTCTTTCAACCAAAGTAACGGTTATCTCTTTTTCTTTTCCATCTCTCAATATGGTGAGCTTTGCTTTGTCACCCATTTTGGTTGTCAAAAGAGCATTGTAATAATCATTGTATGTACTGATGGTTCGACCATTTATCTCGGTGATTACATCTCCACCTAAATAGATGACAGACTTACCATAACTTACCTTCTGATCTCCACCTCTGAGTCCTGCACTCTCAGCCTTTCCGCCTTTTTCAACCTGTGATACCAATATTCCATCTGATATAGGTAGGTCGTTGTATTGTGCCAGTTGTTTTGTGAGTTGAATTGGAACTATATCGATCCAACCACGAAGGACCTTACCATTTGTAAGTAAGTCAGGAAGCAGAGATAGTACTGTATCGATTGGAATTGCAAAGTTCATACCTTGAGTATCACTCTGAGTATAGATTGAAGTATTCATTCCAACCATCTCACCATGACCATTCAGCAGTGGACCACCACTGTTTCCTGGATTGATAGCTGCATCGGTTTGAATCATTCCAATTGCAAGAGTTTCATCCTGAGTTTGAACAGCTCTGTTCAACCCACTTACAATACCTGTTGTCAGGGTTCTATCATAGCCAAAAGGATTTCCTATAGCCAGAACCTTCTGACCTATTTTAAGACCATTGGAGCGACCCAATTTTATGGGAATCAAGCTATCATTCTCTTCAATTTTGATGACAGCTATATCATCAACTTCATCAAGACCAACGACCTCTGCTTTGTGAGAGCTCTCATCAACAAGGGTGACAACAATATTTTCAGAATCACCAATAACATGATAGTTTGTGAGAATCTCACCGGCATTTGATAGAACTATACCAGATCCTGTGGTCGTTGAAACTGTGCCATCACTTGATTGTGTGGTACTGCTTATATAAACAACACTGTTTTCTGTTTTTTCATATACATCGATATTCTGCTTTTCATCACTTGTATATTCCCAACTGCTTGAATCTCCTAGAATCAAGGAGACACCATCTTCATCATAAAAAAGATCTCCAACCTCAACTCCACCTAGAGATAGGAGACCTCTCTCTCCTTCATTATCTAAGATCTTCTCAACATCAGATCTCAATTCATCTCTATCATATTTTGTCTGTATCTTGATGCTCCATCTATGAAGAAAAAGCAGAACCACTATTACAATCAATGCAATTATTGCTATTTTCAAGTAAGAAAACTTACGATTATTTTTCGAATTATCCATGAATTAATAGTACATAGTATAGCGAGGTAAAACAAGATGAATTTTTAAAATCATCTGTTTTTATATAAATTTTATCTTGCCATCTTTAGGAGAGTTATCTGATAATTCAAGAGATTTATACTGTATGGAGAACGGCAGTAAAAAATTTGTGCAGTCATCAGGAAAGCGTGCAATATTTTTGGGATCATGAGCATCGGCATTTGCAATCACCTTCAATTCAGGATAATTCTGAGCTATCTTCCAGAATTCTGCAATTGGATATGGATGTCTGAACTCTCCATCAACATAGATCTCCTCTTTCAAAATACCATTTCCATTGACCTCCAGAGGTATATCATAGGAAATTGCACATTCAATGATATCTTTTGAAACAGCTTCTGCTTCTTTATCAAAATGATGATACTGTATTGCAAATAAATCTGGATGAGCTGCGAAGCTGAACAATCCTGACTCAATTGAATCTATATACTGTTTGGAATAAGCAAAAAGCTCCTTTTTACCCATTATATAATGATGAAGAGCAAAATCTTTTTCAGTTGATGTCTGCAGATAATGAACACCTGTTATGAGATAATCCAATCTTTCTTTGAGCTCTGTCATGTAATTCTTGTACTCTTTATAATAATCACATTCCAAACCAGATAGAACAACAAGCTTGCCCTCATAATCTCTCTTCTGTCTCTCAACATCATTAAGATAAGTATCAAGCATATTGTAATCCATTCTAGATTTTGCCCAACGATTCTCTCTTACAGGACAGTGCTCACTGAACCCCAAGACCTTCATATCAGCATCAACTGTACTATCACAATAATCTTTTAAAGTACCAACTCCATGCCCACAGTAAAAAGAGTGAGTGTGAAGGCAATATTCACCAAATTTAACTTCCATTTTTATTTATCTTCCTCAATATTTAATAAATGTTGCTCATAAGTTTTGGCCATGAGCATTGTCCCATCTTTCTGATGATTGTAATAGAGATAATCACCAGGAGTTGGATGAACTGCAGCTTTCAAAGCATCAGCACTGATTGAACATATTCCGCTTGGAACCAGTCCTTTCTTTCTTCTTGTATTGTAGTCTGTGATCTCATCATAAACACTCTGATCTATATCAGAGGAATAGACACCAAGTTCATAACAAGTTGTGGCATTGATACCAAGAGGCATATCAGATAGCAATCTATTGTGAATTACCTGAGATATCAGAGGCATCTGATTCACATCATTGGTCTCTGCTTGAATCAAAGAAGCAATTATCAGAGTCTGCTCCACACTGTAACTCGAAGATGCAATATCAGAGAGATAGGGAGAAAGAGCATTGAGCATTGCATAATACATATTCAAAGCAAGTTCATCTACATCAAATGATTCATCAATTTTATAGGTACCAGCTAAGAACCAGCCTTCAACAAACGTCAATCCATATCTATCACATATGGAAGTGCAGGCATCAACAAACTTTCCCTCATCAATTAAATTTCTTTTTACAAGAACATCTTCAATCTGATTCAGTGTCATTCCTGGGTAAATCTTGACAGAAAGATTGCTCTTCACGGTTATCATCTCTGCAACATCTTCCATTGTCATTGAAGGAGTCAGGTAATATGTTCCAATGTTTATCTTGCTGGCAATGTTGTTGTCTATCATGTAATTCAGTGCAGATTCTTCATCAAAGAATCCACTCAATGAAATTAGATATGCAACATTTTTTGCACTCATACCTTTTTCGATGACCAATTCAAAAGATTGAAAAGCATCACCTGTTTCAGATGGTTTTATGATTTCCTTCACTTCATCAATCTTACTCGCCTGAATGAAATCTTCAGTATCTTTGGCATCACTTTTTAAAAGATTCTGCTCAATTGATGATGTTTGTACAGCCATCTTATCCAAGTATGATCTTCTTCCAAGGTATGCAATGAATAGAATCAAAAATATTGATAATCCAATTAAAAAAGGTGCAGCAATTTTCATCTTCAATGAAGAACTTCTTTTTTCTCCAGCACTTTTAGGTATCTTAGCTACAGATTTATCTTTATTTGATTTCTTAGAAGCAGCAACTTTGGCATCTTTTGATCTGACTGCTCCTGTTTTTGCTATCTTTCTTTTAGGTTTTTCATCTTTTTTACCTTGAGAGGTTGCTTTGGTATCATGTCTTACAGAAGTAGACTTTGAGGAACCAGTCTTTGCTGCAGTTTTTTTGTCTTTTTTATGAGATTCAACTTTTGTTTTTGAAGCTGATGGTTTTTTGGCGTTCTTTTTGACATCATGTTTAACTTCAGTTGAAGAGGTTTTTCCTTTATGAGCTGTTTTTGCTCTGCTGAGCTCTTCTCTTTTGCTGGAGACAGATTCAGTCTTCTTGGCAGTTTTTTTGGGTGTTTGAGTTTTGGGTGCTGTTTTATCTTTTTTAACAGCTACCCTCTCCTTCTTTTCAGAATGCTCTGCTTTCTTTTGCCTCTTTGTGTTAGATTTTCCATCACCTTCCGTAAAGAGGGTCCCCTGTTTCCAACTCTTTTCAGTTTTGGAATTTTTTATAGCATCATCATTCAGAGTTGGCTTTTTTTTGAAAACGTCTGTACCTGAACTTGGAAGACCTCTCTTTTTAGGTCCAGAAGAACTTAGTTTTTCACCTTTTTTAGATTTTGAATCTTCCATACTCATCCTATATCAGTCTTCATCAATGTAGACACCTTCTTTGACAATGGCATCTATCTGACTCTTCTTTTCAGCTATTGAATCTTCTATGTTCTCAATTTGATCGGTGCAACTTTTGATCTGAAGCTCCAATCTTTCGATATCTGAGTTTTTATCTCTTATTTGAGTTTTTATGTCTTCAATTTTCAACTCATTATGAAGCAATTCAATATCTTTTTCAATTTTTTCAATGGTTCTTTTATGAAGAGTGATTTGATCTATCAAATTTATAGCTTCATCACCTATTTCATAACTGGTTATATTATCAGGAAGAGTATCATACAATTCTGTTCCAAGTAAAACTGCTGCATTCTTCTCATCCTCTGCAGCAATCTCAATCTTCACCTTCAGCTCTTCAAGTTTTGTCTTGACCTCTGCTGAACCTTTTTTATGGAGTTCTTCAAGTTCACTCTTCAATATCTTATTTGAGTAAACAAGCTCACTTTCTTTATTTTTTAAATCATGGTAACGAGATAAAACAGACTGCTGGTCCTTCATTGGAATCATATCAATAAAATCGTTGCTCTCCACGAGAATGGCAGCTTCATAGAACAATTCAAGAAGACTTTTTCTTATGCTGTTAAGACGATTTTGAATGACAGTCCTCAACAGCTGTCCCTTAGTTCTCTGCAATTTTTGCTGAAGGTTCTCTATCTTCTTCTGTTTCTCTTCAAATATTGCCGATAACAGACTCATTATCTCATCATTTAAGGACTTGGAGCTGTAAGCTTCATAGGCAGCAGCACCAAAACGAAGCAGCATCTCTCTTATTTCTTTTTGATTTATTCTTATTTTTTTATTTATATTTTTTATTTCGTCAGCCAGCGATGTACTATTCTTCTCAATATTGGTAAATTTTTCTTGAGTTTTCTTGAGCCTGTAATACTCATCATTTGCAAGTGAAAAACTTGTTAAGTACTCATCACAGTAGCTAATAGATTTGTTTTTAGCAAGATCAGACACAGTACGGCCCAATTCTTCATATAAAAGAGCCGTATCCATTTCATTTTCTTCTATTTGAGTTTTTTTAATTGTAATCAATTCTAAAGGATTATTAGCCATAAAAACACTATATCAAAAATTTCATTCCTTGACAAAGCTATTGTTTCTTTTATATTCTCATAGTAATCGGTTTTGCAGGAAATCCGATGTTCCATTGCGACCTCAGGGTATCCTATGGACCCTTAGAAAGTCCTTTTCTTATCTAAGGATTACTTATTCAAAGCTATTCAAAAACGTTGCGGTCGGTTTTATTCTTTGAATGTCAAAAAAGGTGTTGTACTAAATACCCAGTCAGTACAATAAATATGTAAGGAGATATGCTCATGGATAATATAAACAAGAGCAACCCTACCGACAAAGATTTACTTGTCGGAAAAATCCAGTTACTTGCCAGCAAAACAAAAGCTTACGGCAACCCAGATGAACTGGAGACTTATAAAAAGTTAATCAAAAAGAATGTCCCATGGCACTTACGTGGTTATTTTATGGCTTATTTATTAAAAGAAGTTTTAGATAACGAGAGACCTGCTAGGGAGAAGAAATCAAGACCTCAGAAGAAGAGACAACCAAAAAACTTCGATGGTGTTGATAAAAAACAATCAGACTCAACTGCTGCTAACGGAAAAGCAAAACCTGCAGCTGCAGTTGAAAAGAAAGCTCCAAAGCAAAGAAAAGAAAGAGTGTATCCAGATGATGCTAGAACTCTTTACTTGAACATCGGTAAGATGAAAAAGCTTTATGCAAAGGAACTTTCTATAATGCTACAAGATGGCCTATCTATCAAAAGAGAGGACGTATATGCAGTTAGAGTTCATGACAAATATTCCTTCATCACAATGAGTGAAGCAAATTGCGAGAGAGCAATTGAAATGTTCAACGGTAAGGAAATCAAGGGACGCACTGCATCCATCACATATTCAAACAAGGAGTAAAAAATGTTCATTGAACGCTTGGTAGTAGGTCCTTATGAGACTAATTGTTACATTTTAGGAGAGGAAGAGACAGGAAGTGCATGGATTATAGATCCAGGTGCAGAAGCTGCCAGCATAATTGAAGTTTTAGAATCCAGACATGTTTATCCAGGTTCTGTATTATTAACCCACGGTCATTGGGATCATATTACCGCCCTTCCTGAATTAGTTAAAAAGTATCCCGAACTAGAGATAGTTGTTGGAGCAGACGATGCTAAATATTTAGGAGCTAAGGGAAAAACTAATATACAAAAAGATTGCTCAGATAAGACCTTCCTGCAGGTATTTGATAAAGCATTTTCATCTTTACCTGAACCTTCAATTTTACTTAGAGGTAGACAGTATTTACAAGATTGCAAATTGTGGGCTATCCCAACACCGGGTCATACACCTGGTGGTATTTGCTATTACAGTGAGGAAGGTAATTTCCTATTTTCAGGAGATACCTTATTTGCTCAGAGTATTGGCCGCACGGATTTCCCAGGTGGTTCTTATGAAGACATAGTTAAAAGTTGCAGATCCTTGATGGATTTAGATGACAGTGTCAACGTACTACCGGGCCATGGTCCAGCTACTACAATAAGGGCAGAAAGAACAAACCCTTATTTCTAAAATAAAATTTGAATAAAAATAAGGATTGCGGTATAAAAACTGCAATCCTTCTTTTATAAGCAGAGAGCCAATAAATCTTTCAAAATATCAGCTCCTTTTTTTATAATTATTTACTGCTTACCTTTTTTCTGTAAACTGGTCTCTCTTCTCCAGATTTACAAGCAACACACAACACAGCATAAGGTATTGCCCTAAGCCTCGGTTGCGGGATTTCTTGGCCACATTTCAAGCAGATACCATAACAGTGGTTATGAATTTTTGATAGAGCATTATCAAGTGCTTGTAATTTGTTGGCATCATAATCAGCATTTCTTTGCATTTTTTTAAATGCAAGTTCCTCCGTAACTGAATCAATGCTATCGTTGATTTGTTTGGAACCAACAAGCTCTCTAAATTCTGAATCTTCCTTTAACAGACGATTGATAATATCAAGCTTTTGCTTTTTGATTTCAGCTTCCATTTCATCTAAAAATTCTTGAGTCATCAGACTCTCCCCTGAACGCTCTGTCACAGCGATGTGTTTTTTAATATGAGTAAGATGAGTAAAAAACGCTTTCTAGTCAATAGGGTTTTAAAAAAATTGTTATTATTATTGGTACATTTTTGACATTTACTGAAAATAATGCTTAACATAAAATAGTTAACACAAAAAACCCCCATAATTGGAGTTTTTTTTTCACTATTGTGTGTTTTTATATTAAAGGTAATAATCTCTCTATAAAAACATACTTATATATCATTTTTTGACTTTATTTTTCAGATTTTGAGTCAGAAACAGACTCATTTTCTTCATTTCCAAAAGCCTTAACAATAGATTTTGTCATCTTAACAAGGGCAAAAATAATGGCAATGACTGCAATGATTACTGCAGACTCCACTGTACTGTTACCATGATATACCATAGCTAGCAGAGTGAAACCTATGATAATTGATGCAATCAATATGACCATTGGTATCAATATTTTTTTCTGCTGTTTATTCACCTAACTCCGTCCTTATGGTCTCATAAAATTCATCATAGGTTGTGCATAGTTTTAAATCTTTTTCAATTTCTAGAATCTTTTGAGGAGCTCTAAAAAGACAACCACAATCTGCTTTATGTATCATAGAGAGATCATTGTAAGAGTCTCCAGCTGCAAAAGTTCTGAAGTTGAGAGACCTGAAGGCATCAATGGCCTTTCTCTTACCATCTTCCTGTCTAAGTTTGATATCACAGATCTTTCCACTTTCATCTACTACCAGACTGTTGCAGAAGATTGTTGGCCATTTGAGCTGCTTCATCAAAGGAGATGCAAACTCACTGAAGGTATCAGATAGAATGACAACTTGATAATTCTCTCTGAGTTTATCTAAAAATTCTATTGCACCATCCAAAGGTTTTATCTTTGCAATTGTTGCTTGAACATCCTTCAACTTAAAATTATTTTTATCCAATATATCCATACGATATTGCATCAATTTTCTATAATTGGGTTCATCTCGAGTTGTTAATTTCAGTTCTTCAATTCCTGTTTCTTCAGCAAAGGCAATCCATATTTCAGGTACCAAAACGCCTTCTAAATCTAGACATACTACGTTCATAAATTAATTCCTTGGTTTTTGTGTTTTATTTATTTAAATCAGTATTATGAAATAGTGCAATATTATCAAGTAACCCAAAAGAAAAAAGGCAATAAAATTCCTCATCTTACTCAATCTATGAGTAAAAATGAGGATATCAAACATTAAAATACTTACTTTATAAGTGAATCAGGATTGATGTTTTCAGATTCAATGTCTTTGAAATACTTGTATGTATCAACTTTCAACTCACCACAAGATGCCTCATCACAGATGATGATTGCTTTTGGATGCATTTGAAGAGCACTTATTGTGCATGACTGTGATACTCCACCTTCAACACCCTTTGCTAATGCTGCAGCTTTAGCATGGCCATTTACAACAATCAATACCTGTCTTGCAGATGTGATTGTTTTTACACCAACTGTCAGTGCTGTTGAAGGTACCTTAGAGATATCTCCATCAAAGAATCTTGAATTTACTATTTTAGTATCATATGTGAGAGTCTTTATTCTAGTTAAAGATGAAAGAGAGCTGAAAGGTTCATTGAAAGCAATGTGTCCATCAACACCAACTCCACCTAGGAAAAGATCAATTCCGCCAATTGCTGCAATTCTCTCTTCATACTGTCTGCACTCTTCATCAAGATCAGATGCCATACCATTGAGAATATTTACGTTTTCTTTTTTTATATCTACTTTTGAGAAGAAATTGCTCCACATAAAATAGTGATAGCTCTGCTCATGATTTTCATCAAGACCAACATATTCATCCATATTGAAAGTCACAACATTTTTAAAAGATACATAGCCCTTTTCATATAAGGAAATCAACTCTTTGTAGGTTCCTAGAGGGGAAGATCCTGTTGGAAGGCCCAAAACATATGGTTTGTCTTCGCTAGGTTTTGCAGCATTGATTGCGTTTGCAATATATCTAGCGGTCCATTTTGACATGCTGTCATAATTATCTTCAATTATTAATCTCATTTCTTCAATAACTCCTGATGTTTTTGATATGGTATAGCATAAAGACTAATGCCATCTAAGACAAGTAAATCTCTTCAAAAGTGCAATTATTTTATCATAAAATGCACGTAAAGAGATTTACCTAATTAGAATTTACTGGTTTTACTTTGTGTTGCTGATTATACCACCAACTACGATATCATCACCTTCATAAACTACAAGAGATTGTCCCTCTGTAGCTGCCTGAATTGGCGGATCAAATACAGCCTTGATCACATCAACACCTTCTTCATTTTTGAATGATGAAACAAAAGCATCCACAGGCATGCCTGTTGATCTGATTTTGACTTTATAATAGCCACCTGCAAGCTCTGTATATTTTGACCATGCAACCTGCTGTGCCTCAACTTCAGTGTTGTAAGTCTCATCTTTCTCACCAACAATAACTTCATTTCTATTGGTATCAAGCTCAACAACATATAGAGGATTTGGTGCAGAGATTCCTAATCCCTTTCTCTGTCCTATTGTGTAATGAAACAGTCCAGTATGTCTTCCGAGAACCTTACCATCTCTATCAACGATGTTACCAGCTTTCTCTTCAACATTAAGAAGGTCTGTGTAATCGCCACCATAGAAATCCTGACTCTCTGTCTGCTCTTTTTTATGGAAGCCCTGAGCAACATCTATAACTCTGATTTCATCTTTTGTATAATCACCTAGAGGGAATAGAATGTTTGCAAGTTGGTCCTGTCTCACTCTGTATAGGAAATAGCTCTGATCTTTCTTCTGATCCTTAGCTCTTCTTATGAAGTATCTGCCATTTTCATTCATCAACTTTGCATAGTGACCTGTTGCGAATTTATCAAATTCAAGACCAGCCGCTCTTGCTGCATCAACCATTGCGCCAAACTTAACTTTAACATTGCACCACACACATGGGTTTGGTGTTCTACCATTCAAATATTCGTTTTTAAAGTTAGCTAGAACAGTCTCTTCAAAAGTAGAGGAGATATCCACAACAGTGTGTTTTATATCCATCTTCCTACATAATTCTTTAACAATTGCTATCTCTTCATCTTTATTAGGTGCAAAGCAGTAGTTTGTTCCCATAGGATTTATTATTTTGCTGCTCTCACTGTTTCCTAGAATCATTGTAACTGCCGATACCTCATGTCCCATCTGCTTCAATAGATGTGCTGTTACGGCAGAATCAATACCACCACTCATTCCAACTAAAACTTTCATAAGTTTGATCTCCTGTGTTGATTATAATAATATTTATGAAGGAAATAATAAACTAATATCCCACAAAATTGAGAAGGTGTTTGAATTATCTTCACCTTCTCTGTCACTGCAGTACCAAATGGCATGCAGAATATCAATATAAATTCATGAGCAATATTTCATCCCATCCAAATTCTATATCGTATATCTCGCTATTTCATAAAAAACTGTCCGTATGAGTCAATCACCAAATGATGCGGCTAACTTTCAATCACAATTCAACAGACTTTCAGATTACAATAAAATAGCAAAATTAATTATTTTTTTAAAACCAATTAAAAAAAGTAAAAAAAAACTCCCTAACGTAATTGTAAGGAGTTTTATGAAACGAGAGCGACGGGGATCGAACCCGCGATCTACGGCGTGACAGGCCGTCGCGATAACCATCTTCGCTACGCCCTCATAACAATAGTGAAACTATATGAATTTGCTATTTATGTCAATATAGTAAATCATTTTTTTTATAAATTTATTTTTTTTAAAATATTTATAAGTCAATCTCAAAAAAACTGAAGTGTCCATTTCAGGTATCTGTTGAGCATTTATAACACATGGCATCAATCTTTTTTCAACTGCTTCTCAAGCATGATGGACAAAATAGTTCTATCAGTCTGCTCCATGCCCTCATGAGAAATTCTAGATAGAAAGTCAAAAGATTGTGTGCAATCAATGCCAACTATTCCTGATTCTATTCCAGGAGCAAATCCCTTCATTGCAAGCTTGCAAGCAAGATCAGCACTCTGAATGCAGGAATATATTTTCAAAGAGCATGTCATCTTAGCGCCATCACATATAACGCCAGTTAGATCTCCAATCATAACATTGACAGCTTTGTTCATCTCATTACATTTTCCACCCATGAGATACACAAGTCCACAGGATGTTCCAATGGCCGCCGTGAAGGCACCACAGAGAGCCGACAATCTATCTTTTCTTGCAGTCAACGACAGTCCTATAAGTTCAGCGATACATAGAGCCTGTGCGGCCTCTTCATCGCTCTTACCAAGATAACGTGCCATTGTGATGACAGGAACAGTTATGGTTATTCCTTGATTGCCAGAGCCACTGTTTATGACAACAGGCAATGGGCATCCGGCCATTCGGGCATCAGATGCAGATGCTGCAAGGGTTGCACCAAGTTCAAATGCTTCATTCTCTGATTCAGGTGGTTCATTGAGTCCCTCATGTGTGACTCTTCCAACTGCAAGTCCATAATTCTGTTTGAGCGCATGATGAGCAATCTTCAAATTGGTTTCAGCTGCATTTATCAATAAGTCCGCAGTTTTTTTAGGAAGATTCTTTGAGAAATCAATTATATCTTTCAATGTCACAGAAGCCATGAAATCTGAATCAAGAGCGTCATCAGATGATGGGCTGCAGGATACCTTCAGAGGATCATCCAAAAGAACTTTTTTGTCTTTTTCAAGATATGAAAAATGAGAGTGTGTGCCACTTATTATGGCACAGCTGGAATGCTCTTTGCTGTAGCATGTAACTTTGATGTAAAGTGGTGGAATATCTTCAATCATCTTCAATTCAATTGGAATCAAGGCAGCTTTCTTTCTTATATCATCTGATACATCAGAGAGTATACCAAGACCTTGATTTATATTTCCACTTGCAACACCCAATGCAACTGCAACATTTATACCCTTCTGGCTGCAATTTGGAATTCCAACCCCCATTGCATTCTTCACCATATCTCGGCTTGTCTCAACTACAGCTCGCTCACACTCACCTTCTAAAAGCTGAGAAGCTTTGGCACCAGCTAATGCACTTGCTGCAGGTTCTGTGCATCCCATTGCAACAACAACTTCTCTATTTAACAGTTCAATAAATTTTGTATTTTCCATGTAAAATACTATATCATGTGAAATTATAGCAAACAAGAAATTTATTCAAAACTTATAATATTCCTAACAATATTTTTGTTTTAGGTAAATATAATCCTTTTTTCTTAGGAATCTAATAATATTGGTTCTAAAAATTTCATTACATATTCATCATATATTGAATATATGCAAAAAGATTGGAACCCCACAACGTGAGATTCCAACCTAAGTTTGTATATTGATTTATTCACCAATTAAATATCTAACAGTAAAATAATTACTTGCTCTTGTGACTCTCTCTTTGAGAGCATCAAGCTCATAACCATATTGCTCAATCTTGGCAAGAAGGATGTCTTTCTCATCACCATAACCTTCGTCATGCTTGCTTTGATTCTCTTTTACTTTCTCTCCAGCAACACTTGCAGATAGATCTTTGTATTCTATATTGGAAGTGCTGTAATCCATCTGAAGCAGAGCTTCATTCAGCTTTGATATGATCTGCTCTCTTGCATCTTGATAATCAAGAGAAGCTGCTTCTTGATTTATCTCCTTACGAGCTACGTCATTCAATGCCTTACCACCGTCCCAGAGGGTATCTGATAGAGCTAAAGTCACATTCAGCTGATAATTATCTTTTGTATACCATCCCTGCTGAAGAACAGGCAGATAAGCACCATAATAACCAAGCTCAACCTGAAGACCAACATCAGGTTTCCAGTACATGCTGTTATCTGCAACATACTTAGTCTGATTGCTCACTGTCTTAAGTAAATTCAGCATTGAGAATGTCTCTCGAGTTGGGCTCAAAGCTCTAGCTAGCAATTCATTCCAATCGGAATTCACTATTTCAGTCATCTCATCTTCGTCAGGAACCAATTCAATATCAGAAGCTGTGATGTTTTGATTGCCGCACAGAGTTCTTATTGCAGAAATCTGATTGTTCAATTCCATGTTCAGCTTCTTCATCCCAACCTCAACCTGCTTTGCTTGAATTTCAGCATCAAGCACATCTTGGTTTGTGAGAATACCATTATCACGTGCATCCTTACTTATATCTAGAAGTTTTTTTGCAGCTGTATTCTGCTTATCGAGATTCTTTGACATCTCTTTTATGTAGTAGATACCAATCTCTCGAGCTCTGAGTTCACTTGCAAGTTGCTTTTTAAGAGATGTTGCTTTTAAATTTCTTACAAGTTCAACATTCTCATAAATTTTCTCTGCAGTTGTCAATTTTCCCCAGGTGAATACTGGCTGTGTGATTTTGATATCAAAATTATACAGAGTGTTCTCCATGCCATCATAGATGGTATATGGGCCGATTCCCATACCACTCACACCGGTGATTCCTGTTACAATATCATCAGTATCAATGGTAATTTTACCAATAGGAGGATTCTGCATGTAGGTTGCTGTGGTGCTCAATTCAACAGT
>JALNVT010000001.1 GCA_023231265.1 Sphaerochaetaceae bacterium | reverse complement strand
AGCTGAAAAATTAGGTGCATCTGCCGTTGCTGTTACTGGCGATTCTCACTCTTACGGTTTTTATAGTGATAAAACAGACATAAAGATGGCAGTTGTTAATGAAACTGTTGCTACTTTTTTAGAGGCCTTTAACAACTAATAATCAATCTTTCTCTCAATACTTGATTGTATTGAAATTTTAAATTTCCTAGCATATATAACAGATAAATCTTAATAGAGAAGTCTTCATATATGGTAGGAATATTTTTTATTCAAATTCAAGATAAATGCAATCACATAAAATTGATAAAACAGTTGATATCAATGAAATATAATCCAGTTATTATATCTAATATTTAAATCATATAAAAAATACTTAATTTGCAATTTAAAAATAAAAAAACTTTCAAAGAAAGTTATTGACCCAATTCAATTTTTGCATTATATTCCTACTTGTACTTGAGCGAAAGCAATGGTATGACCGGGGAGGTTCCCGAGCGGTCAAAGGGGCCAGACTGTAAATCTGTTGGCTACGCCTTCGAAGGTTCGAATCCTTCTCTCCCCAATCAAACTTCTTCTATTATGAAGAAGTTTTTTTTGTATCTCATCAAAATTATAATTTGAAAAAACGGCTCTTGATACTTTTTCTGTGTGTTGTTTGAGACTGTTTTTAATCAATAGATGCTGCAATTCGTTTGATTTTACTGAACAATTTCTTTAAAAACATTTCAGTTAGACTGTTGAATATCTAAAATCAATCAAACTATTTTTATGTAATTGGAAATTGTTATTATGCTAAAAAATGAGTAAAACTCAAATGTATTGATTCAACTGCACTCATTTAAGAATTCAAAAGTTAATAAAACTTTAATCCAAAAGAAATCTTATAATTCATATTCAAACCTATTTTTGATGTATAGAATTCTTTCATTTTCTTTAAAATCGCTTATTTAAACCAAAAAAAAGGGTTTTTTGCTTGTTATTCATTCTTTTTTTGTTGCTTTTTACCACATATATGATAATATTAATCTATCAAATAAATTGGAGGCCTTAAATGACTACTAGTGAAGAACTCTTAGCTCAGGTTGAAACTTACGAAGCAGAAAATGCTAAATTTACAGAAAAAGGTGTAAAGGCATCTGCTGCACGTGCAAGAAAAGCTCTTTCAGAGATTTCTAATCTTTGCAAAATCCGCAGAAAAGAAATTATGGAAGAAAAAAACAATATGGCTTAAGCTATGTCTGTATTAAAAAAGAGGATGTTATAACTTCCTCTTTTTTTTATATCCAAATTAATTTATGCATTAGATTTTCGAAATGATTCATCATACTCTACATTGATGACCTTGCAGTTTGTGAATCCATATTTTTCAATAACCTCACGCACAAAGGACTTTCTCACGCAGAGCAATAAATCTATATCCATCTCTATAAGTTTGTTTATAAGAGCATTGAACCCCTTTCCTCGCAACTCCAGTCTTCCGACCTCATCTATAAGCACAGTTTTATTATCTGAAGAATTGTTGATCTCTTCAATCAATGAATTGAAAGCAATATCGAAGCCATTGGGGTCCAGATAAAATCTTCCAAGCTTTTCATATGCATCATTGCCACTCTCACTCATTATAAGAATTTTCTTTCGGTCATTTATGTCCTGCAGATAAAATTCTTTTTTTAGAGAGTCTGATAAAGAAAGAAATCCAAGATACTCCATCTCATGCCCCTCAATTAAATGCTTGGCATAGGTTGTTTTTCCTGAATTTATTTCTGCGCTTATGATAGTTACTTGCATGTTTTAAATTATACTAGAAAAGACTGCAACACATCAAATGCTCTCATTGAATCTTCTCTATTTATAACAAAAGTGAGCTCACTTTTTGTTGAAACTATCTCGATTACGTTGATTACTTCCCAAGCAAGTTTTCTTACAGCTTCATATACAATACCTGGTGTTGCCATGAACTCTCCTGAAAATACAAGAGACAGAGCTACAAGATCATCTTTCTGATGAAGGATTTCCTCGCCAATAGCGATTTCATCAACTATATTTTTATATTTCTCACTGACAGAAACAGATATTTCATGTGATCCCAAAGAAACATTCAGGAAATCACCTTTTTCAGTTGAAACTTCATTATATAATTTTGAGAGTTTTGAGATGAACTTATCATTACGAACAATGTTTAAATCACAGATTTTTGTCTTCATGACAATTTCATAATCAACATTTATTTTCTTTTCTACACTATCTCTAACTTTGAGCTCCTCACCATAACGGCGAATAGCCATAACTATAGCACTGTGCTTTACACTTTTACCATAGCTCTCTTCGACCTCTTGTTTGATTGATGAGGCATAATTACTGAAAGAAAGAATACCTCTCACCAACATTTCGTGAATAAAAGGTGTTTTGTCTATAATTCTTTTTACACAACTGCTAACTGATTCTGCCATATAATGCCTCCATTACTTTGTTAATATAATCACATTTTATAAAAATTTGCAACATATTTTGTACAAAAAGTACACTTTGTTTCAAATAAAATTAATTTAGGTCCAAAAAACACGTTTTTATAGCAAATCTACTGGATTTATTATTTATATTTAGTAATCTTAACCTAAGGATTAACATTTATGAAAAAACTAATAGGATGCCATCTATCCAGCAGTAAAGGATATGAAGCAATGGCAAAACAAGCAATGGAACTTGGAGCCACAACATTTCAATTCTTCACAAGAAACCCTCGTGGAACAAAAGCTAAAGCGTTGGACTTAGAAGATATAACAAAATTCAAAGAAATATGGAATACCCCATATGTAGCTCATGCTCCATACATTTTAAACTTATGCTCAAAAAGAGAAGATTTAAGAGAACTGGCTGTTGATATAATAAAGGACGACTTGCAGCGACTGACTACAATTGGCTGTCCATATTACAATATTCACCCAGGATCACATACTCAGCAGGGAGCAGATATTGGAATAATTCAAATTGCAGATGGTATAAATGAAATACTGAAAGTTGATACTCCTGTTACTTTCTGTCTTGAAACAATGAGTGGGAAAGGAACAGAGATGGGTCGAACTTTTGATGAGCTCAAGGCAATCTATGATCGAATTGATAGGAAGGACAAAATTGGTTATGTCCTTGATACCTGTCATATTTTTGATGGTGGATATGATATAAGAACAGAGCTTGATCTTGTAATCGATAACTTTGATAGAACTCTTGGAATTGAAAATTTAAAGGCAATCCATCTGAATGACAGCAAGAACACATTGAATTCACATAAAGACAGGCATGAAAAATTAGGTGAAGGGAATATAGGTATTGATGCTATTGAGCACATTGTAAATCATCCAAGATTAAAAAGTCTCCCTTTCATACTAGAAACACCAAATGAACTTAATGGATATAAAAAAGAAATTGCATTGATCAAGAATCTAAGCAAATAACTACATGTAGTGTTACTTTTTTCTCTAATTAGCCAATTAAGGATATACGTAACACTAGATTTTTATTATTTTTTTTATTATATTAATCTTGAAATAATTAAAGTAGGTAAACATATGAGATGTCCAAAATGTGGAAGTTTAAAAGATAAAGTATTAGAATCAAGACAAAATTCACAAGGATCCAGTATCAGGCGTAGACGAGAATGTCTAGAATGTGGATACCGTTTTACTAGTTATGAAAAAATTGAAGAGAAGACAATCACAGTAATAAAGAAAGATGGTAGAAGCCAACAATTTGATATAAAGAAAGTTGAAAGAGGAATTCGTAGTTGTACTGAGAAATTGGATATATCTGAGGAAATATTGAATCAACTTCTAGATGATATTGAAGATGCAGTTGCTGAACAGGCAGGTCATGATAGAAAGATAAAATCTTCAGACATTGGAGAGGAAGCTTTGAAACAGCTATCCACTATAAATACTGTAGCCTATGTACGATTTGCTTCTGTATACAGAGCTTTTGAGGATCTGGACCAATTCATTCAAGAGATTGAAAGATTGAACCTTCGTGAGAAATCAGACAATTAAATTTACATAAACGCCACTGGTTTTGATTTAATTAATGGTCTATCATATATGTGCAAAGTAAAAAGGAGATATATTAGGTAAAAATCTAATAAATCCCCTTTTTTTATTACAATCAAGATGCATACATATGATACGCATCAGCATTCAATATCAAAGATTAATCATGAATGTACTGTTTTAACTCTTCAAGTTTTTCAGCCAATTCTTCTTTAGTTGCAGCTTCAGCTACGAGTCTTAGATAAGGTTCTGTATTGCTCTTTCTGATATTGAACCACCATGTTGGATATTCAATTCTATAACCATCAAAGTCATAAAGCTTCTCACAGTCTTTAGCATAGACATCTTTTAATGTTTCCATAACTTTATCTTTATCATTGATCTTGAAGTTGATCTCACCACTAGATTCATAATGAATTATTGATTTCATCACTTCACTGAAGCTCTTGCCTTCTCTCTTATGATTAGATACTACAGAAAGCATCATCAATGTTGCAAACATTGCACTATCACAATTGTTGAACTCCTTGAAATAGTAATGACCTGCAAGTTCTCCACCAAAGACAGCACCAGTCTCTCTTAGTTTTGCTTTAGCATTAACATGTCCAACTTTCCAAAGATCAATTTCAAAGCCTAATTTTGCTAGGTAATCTGTTGTTGATTTGCTAGTTCTGATATCACATACTGCAATCTTCTCTCCTGGCATGTCAATCATCTTTTCACCTAATAGAGCCATTGCATGGTCAGCATTGATATATGTACCCTTTTCATCAATGAACATAACTCTATCTGCATCACCATCATAGATAATACCTAGATCACATTTGTTTTCAACAACTGTTTTTTGAAGCTGTTCACATGTTGTAGGATCTAAAGGATTTGGTTCATGATTTGGGAATGATCCATCCATATCAAAGTTTAAGTAGATATGATTTGGTCCCAATAGGTCTTTTACGATAAGAGGAGCAACACCATTGCTGCAATCTATAGCTAGTTTTAGATTTGAAAAATCTGGTTGATATTTTCTTAAGAACTCTAGATAAGCTTTTTTAGCATCTACTACTTTAACAGTTCCTCTTTTATCACTTGGAACTTTAACAACTGGTTCATTATTGACCATCTGCTCCAGTTCTTTAAGACCGGTCTCACCACCAACTGGAATAGCAAATTCTCTACTGATCTTCAGTCCGTTGTATTCTTTTGGGTTATGAGAAGCTGTAATTTGAACACTTGCTTTGCAGTGGTAATAAACAGTTGAGAAATATACCATTGGAGTTGTTGATCTACCAATTGAAATAACATAGTTACCAGAATCCATAACACCTTGTGTCAATGCTTCATATAAACTATCACTGCTCAGTCTGATATCTCTACCGACCAACACTTCATTTGTTTTCAATAATTTTGGTAGAAAGAATCCAACTTTGTAAGCCAAATCTTCATCAATGTCCTTTCCAAATACGCCACGAATATCATAAGCTTTAAATGCGCCCATATTATAATCTCCTGTATTTTATTTTTTCATTTTATCTTGCATCAAACCATTTACCAGTTAATGAAGATTCTAAATGTTCATTTAAATGCTCAGGTATGAGAATCTCTTTTGCACAATCAAGGGCAAAATTATCACTCATACCAGCTATATAATCATAAATTAACAGATCAGAATTGCCTTCCTTTTCTATATATTTACTTTCCATCTCACTTACATGCTGTGCAAATCCAGATGCAAGCATATTTTTTTCGTTTTGATATAATTCTACATCAGCACCAAATTCACTGTATAATGAATTTAGGTAATCTGCAATAAGATTTAACAACCTTGTAAAATATTTTCTATATCCATCTAATAAAGGAGAGCGATAAATCTTATCGTAATTGAACTGCTTCATAACCTTTATAGCTGAATATTTCTCTTCACTGAAGCTTATTCCATTTTTTTCATTGCTATTTTCAATCAAATCATTTACCAATGTATCAATTATCTGACCATTGTTGGGGCCAAGAACTTCTCTGGCAACGGAAGGTTGTTCATCCTCATCTATCAATTTCAATCGACATGCATCTTCAAAATCTCTGCCAAGATAAGCAATGGAATCACAGAATCTAACCACACATGCTTCATAGGTTGCGGGAATCAAGTTTTTTTTACTTCCAATGACTTCTAGATTTTTGATTCTGAAATCTGGATGTATGTTTTTTTCTGTTGTCTCACCACAGTGACATACAATGCCGTCACGGACGGCATATGTCAGATTCATTCCCTCACCTCTATGAGAGAGAAAATCTACAACACGAAGAGAGTGTATTTCATGCTCAAATGGAGGAAATCCTGCATTGACTCTCATCTCACTTATTATTGATTCTCCTAAATGTCCAAATGGAGTGTGTCCTAAATCATGTCCCATTCCAATTGCCCAAGCAAGCTCTCCATTTAAAGATAGGCCTCGACTTACAGTCGATGCAATTGATGCAACATGAAGGCAGTGCTCCATTCTGGTGCATATGTGATCATTGCTGGGTGCATAAAAAACCTGAGTTTTATGTTTCAACCTTCTGAAAGCTGAAGAATGAATTATAGCTGTGGTATCCCTGTAGTATTGACTTCTCACATCTCGTACTCTCTTCTTCTCTCTTTTTTGAAGTTGCTGATCTGAAAGTTCATTTAGTAAGTTCTTATTAATCATTCCCATACCCCGTAAATTATGATATCATTTAATAATCAAAATTTCCACTAAGGAGTTCGTATATGAATAGTTTTCTATTGCAAACACTTGTACTGATATCATATTTAATATCACTCTTTATTATAATTCACTTTCTTTTTTCAAAAGAAGGAGGATATTGGATTGTCCCGTTGCTGCTAAACATATTCTTTGTATCTCTTCAAGGATCAATAATTATAGACAACAATGGCGGACAGCTACCATTTGATAATAAAATATTAGAAGATCTGCCAATTTACTTTACAACCAATGCGGGTTATTACATTTTTTTAATTATTTCTTTATTGTGGTTATTTATGGTACTAACAATGCATTATGGCATTGGCAAGAATAAAAAGCCTGTTGAAAAACGAAAACAGATGATGAAAAAAAACTATTACGGTGCTCTATATACTGAAAAAATTGAAAAAAGAGAATTCAAAAACAGAAAGAAGAGCCGTGAGTTACATAAACTTTATGGAGCTAAATCACCCAGTGTGACCCAATATTCAAAAGAATGGATTGATAGCTTTGATAAGACTTAAGGATTTGGTATGAAGAACTATTTTTTTTGTGGAATAAAACATTCAGGAAAAACAACACATGCAAAGATATATGCGAATACTATTGATATTCCTGCATACGACGCAGATGATTTAATATTAGAAATGATAAATGGTTATACCATAAGAGAATACTATCGAGAGTTTGGAAAGCTTGCTTTTTTATCAAAAGAATACTCAGCTATAAATAATTTTTTAACAGAGAACAAAGAAGATAAAGTCTTATCTCTCGGTGGTGGCGTCTGCGACAATGATGATACCATGAAACTTCTAAAAAATAACGGAATCATTATATTCATAAGAGTTAATGAAGAGACTCTGTATAAAAGAATTATTGCACATGGTATTCCACCATTTCTTGAGGGCTCTCCTAGAAAGAAATTTCATGAACTCTTCATAGATAGAGAAGAAAAATATCTAAAATATTCAGATATAGTAATAGAAGTACAAGATGCTTCTATCTCAGAGACTGCTCAAATTATTAGAGCAGAAATAGGTAAATGGAAATAAAAATGGCACACAACAGTTTTGGAAAAAATATAAGCATCACCACATTCGGAGAATCACATGGACAGGCAGTAGGAGTTGTAATTGATGGTTTGAAACCCAATTTCCCTCTTGATTTGGAATTTGTTCAAAGTGAGATGGACAGAAGAAGACCTGGAGGCAATTCCCTTGGAACACCTCGAAAAGAATCTGATACCATAAAGGTTTTATCAGGTATTTATCAAGGTAAAATAACAGGAACTCCTCTGACCATGATAATTGAAAACACCAATCAAATATCAGCAGATTATTCAAATATTGAAGATGTATTTAGACCCGGTCATGCAGATTATACTTACTTCAAGAAGTATGGTATAAGAGACCCTCGTGGTGGTGGAAGATCCAGTGGTAGAGAGACTTCAGCTAGAGTTGCAGCAGGTGCTGTTTCAAAGCTCTATCTCAAAGAAGCAGGCATAAAAATTGAAGCTGCTATAACACAGATTGGAAATATCAAATTAGATAAAGATGAGATAAAATGGGAAGAAAGAACATCCAATGAGCTATACTGTCCTAACAAGAAGAAAGCAGAATCAATGGCAGCATTGATAAATGACTTGAGAGATAGAGGCGATAGCGTTGGCGGTATAATTGAATGCAGAATTACCGGACTTCCTGTTGGACTTGGAGATCCTGTTTTTGATAAAATCGAAGCAGTACTTGCTCATGCAATAATGAGCATCGGAGCTACCAAGGGTTTTGAAATTGGAGAGGGCTTCAATGCAGCTACTATGCATGGTTCTCAAAACAATGATCAACGAAACAGTGAGGGATTTTTGACAAATCACTGTGGTGGAACATTGGGAGGAATCAGTACAGGACAGGACCTTGTATTCAGAGTAGCTTTCAAACCAACACCATCTATCTCACTACCACAGAGAACTGTAAACAAAGAAAACCAAGATACGACAGTTGTAATCGAAGGTCGTCATGACCCTTGCATCTGTCCACGCGCAGTTGTTGTTGTAGAAGCAATGAGTGCCATAGTTATATTAGATTTATATTCACAATTATCCTTGGAGGCTAATTAATTGAACGACACTCCCTTAATTGTACAAAGTGATAAAACATTACTTTTAGATGTACACCATGAGCAATTTGACGAATGCAGAAATGAAATTTCTACTTTCTGCGACCTTATTAAAAGTCCCGAACACATACATACATATGCAATAACACCGATTTCTTTATGGAATGCCGCTTCCTGTGGAATTGATAGCAAGAAAATAATTGCAACATTGACAAAATGGTCAAGATTCCCCATTGCAGAATCAATCAATTTCTTCATTGAAGATATTTCATCCAGATTTGGTAAATTGATTCTGATGGAAGATGATAGAGAGGAAGCTCTAAAAAGAAGACAGGAGACTCCTGAAAAGAAAGTTGAGAAGCCTCTAACAAATGAAGAAATTGACGAGCGACTGAATAAATATCTTAAGCAGAAAACTGAAAATTCAAAACGTAAAAAAGAATTAAATAAGAAAAAGATAGAAGGAAAGAAACTCACAGAAGAGGAAGAAGTTCTTCTCAAAGAACTGTCCAACCCTGTTGGATCACTCATCGAAGAAGATAATAAAAAAGAAGGAGTTCTGTCTCCTTTTGAAGAGACCTATCTTCTCAAAATAACTGATAGTCTTATTTATAGAATCATTGAAGCAAACAGAACTTTTGACGACATATTATTTAAAGCGGGAAACCAAAGTTTTGCACTGAGAAAGCTCTCTAGAGGAGAGGTCAAAGTAAGATTGATAAATCTTGGATATCCTGTAGATGATAGAATCCCTTTGAAAACAGGGATACCTATTGATGTTGATTTCAGCAAAACAACTTCAGATGGTAAAGAATTTGCAATCAGAGAATATCAAAAGAAAGCAGCTGATGCATTGATTGGTCAAGGTGGACCTGGTTCTGGTTATGGAACTGTTGTTCTTCCTTGTGGTTCAGGTAAGACTGTCATTGGTATGGAAATACTGAGACGTCTTTCAACAAGAACTCTAGTTGTTACAACTAACGTAGCAGCAGTTCACCAATGGATAAATGAACTCCTTGATAAAACAACTTTGACCAAAGATGAGATCGGTGAATACACCGGCGAGAATAAAAATGCAAAACGTGTTACAGTATGTACATACCAAGTTTTGACTTGGAGACCTGATAAAGTTGGTCCCTTCCCTCATTTTGAGTTATTAACAAAAGGTGAATGGGGACTCATCATTTATGATGAAGTACATATGTTACCAGCTCCTGTTTTCAAAGTTACAGCAGAACTTCAATCATTGTATCGTGTCGGTCTTACAGCAACTCTTGTAAGGGAAGACGGAAAAGAAGATGAAGTTTTCTCATTGGTAGGTCCAAAACGTTTTGATGTACCATGGAGCGAATTGGAAACAACAGGCTTCATTGCACAAGCTTTCTGCTATGAAATGCGTGTACCTCTACCTTTAGACCAAGAGGTTCCATATGCCCTAGCAAACAAACGTGAGCAGTTTAGAATAGCCAGCGAGAATCCTAGGAAGCTTGAAATTGTTAAGCACTTACTCGAAAAACATGAGGGTGAATTCATACTTGTAATTGGACAATATCTATCTCAGTTGAAAGCTGTAGCTAAAGAGATAAATGCACCAATCATAACAGGAGCAACATCCAACAAAAAAAGAGATGAGCTTTATACAAAGTTCAGAACTGGTGAGTTGAAGGTTCTTGTTGTATCGAAAGTAGCTAACTTTGCAATCGACCTTCCTGATGCATCAGTAGCCATACAGTTATCTGGTACATTTGGTTCTAGATCAGAAGAAGCTCAGAGACTTGGAAGAATTTTACGTCCTAAAGACATAAACAGTAATTTCTACTCTCTGGTGACTCAAAATTCATCTGAGGAAGAATTTGCATTGAATAGACAGAAATTCCTTGCTGAACAAGGTTATCGTTACTCTGTAGAAGTTTATGACAAATAGGTATATAATTAACAATAGTTCAAATAATCAATTCTCAACAATTGATAGTAATTACAAGGAGAACTGACCAAAAATATTTGGTTAATAATTTTTATGAATAAAGAAACAATTTTTTTTAAGAAGTGGCTTGAAGATTTAGACAATGAGAAGTTTTACTATTTTGCAAGGAATTTCCTTCCACTGGTAACAACTCCTTATAATCAAATTGAAGTCAGTGAACAGCTTGTGTCTTTTTTCTTAAATGAAGAAAATTCAAATACAATGTTGAGCACTATTGATGAAATAGACAGTCTCCTAATTGCGTTGTTCCATATCACAGGTGGTGCCAAATCATCTGATATTCTTAAACTATTGAGACCTTTTGAAAAAGCAACAAATACTGAAGATAACAACTTCACTTTCTACACATATTTCAACAACAATCCAAATATTGAAGAATTTGATTATGTAGAAATAATTGACCACATATCATCTCTTGCAAAAAGGATGATAATACTATCAAGAAATGGAGGATTTTTTTTGAATCCAATATTTGGAGAGAAGCTCTTAAATAGAGCATCTCTTCTACCATTTATTGAAGTTGGACTGAAAGATAAAGATTATTTTGAGAATAGAAACTATATATCCTCTGAATTACTTAGAGGCTATTTCAGTATAATGAAGATCAATCAAACTTTAACATTGAATCAAAAAAAGAACATGCTACCTCCTCTGTTTCCAACATATGAAGCAGATGATATCATAGCTATTTCAGATATAATTGATAAGATGCTTCTTGATTTAAACATCTTCACACCTTTTGATAGTGTTGAATATGAATTACTTCAAAACTTGATTGATCTATCTGATTTTGAGTTATCAATATTGCTGATAGCCAACTCCATTTCTCCAATTTTCGAAACAGAAAATTCAACATTTAAATTTGCTGCCGAACTGTTGAGATATTCTCTTACAATCAAATGCTTCTCAAAAACATCTTTTGTACTTTTGATAGAGGCTCTTTCTATCAAATATAGCGTTGCAGTTGATGATTCATTCATACAGAATTTAATTGATTTGAAGATATTCAATAAAACAAAGCATGGTTACTTTATAAGTGATATTCAGACAAAAAAAGATATATCAGAGACTCTAGTTTTTGACACCGATCTTTCTGTAAGATATCTAGGAGGTAGAGCTAAGGGTGATATTCTTTGGAGATTCACTCAGTTATCAAGTCTTGATACTCAAACAATATATCAACTTACAAAAGAAGATTTTCGAGATGCTCTTGATAGCCTTCTCAAAAAAGATGATGTATATAACTATGTCATCAAGAACAGTTTCAGTGGCGTCAACTGTCCTGCCTTGAAGTACCTTGATTTAGTGGAGAGACAGTACAGCCAGATTTCAATTTATGATGGTATTGTGATCAAGGGAAATGAAAGAGTTGCAACAATACTCAGCTCTCATCCTGACCTTCAGGTCCACATCATCTCAAAATTGAGTGACAATATATTTTTGATGCGTCGTGATACTGAAAGTGATTGGACTCGTATCATTGAGACAGCAGGTCTTCTTGTTCCACGTAGAAAAGGCGATATCATTCAAAGTGATACTTTCTTTACCAATGAGCAATGGAGAGTTGGCAAGGGCTATCATTTAAAACCTGAACAACTTGGACTGATTCATAAGATCTCACAACTCAGTTTGAACGAGAACATTGATATGGCTGTTTTCACAAATCCTTTGGCTCAAAAGACCTTCTCTTCAAAGAAGATGAAGATTGCTATCGAGCTGTTGGACTGCAGAAAAGAAGAGAAAGATGATTTAAAATCTAGATTATCTCTATGCATGATAATTAACAAATCTCAACTTGCTGCACCACAGATTCTCGACACAAATATAAGTGCCAGTGGCTTTGATTACAGAAGAAAGGTCAATGTATTCAAGATGGCATCAAAGGCAGCTGGAACCATCGTAAAAATTGGCTACATGAAGCATGAGTTCTTGATGGTTGTTGATAAGGTTAAGACCCTAGGTAACAATGAATACAATGTTGAAGCAAGACGTCTTCCAACCTTGGAGCCTGTTGATCTTCCAATAAATAAAATATTCTTTGTAAAGATCACAAACTACATAACAGACTAAAATATTTAGATACAATATAATTATCAACTAGGCAACCTCTTATAAATACTTGATGCATTTTATGAGAGGTTGCTCTATTTTATTGTTTCAGAATTCAGAGAGTGTGAAATTCAAATCACTTCTTATCTGCATCTTCAAGGATGTCATAAAGTTTGTTCTTAAAATCATCAACTTCAATTGGTTTTGCAATATGAGCATTCATACCACAGTCCATACATCTTTTGATGTCCTCAAGAAAAGCATTTGCAGTCATGGCAATGATTGGTATGCTTTTGCTATCAGCTTTTTCAGAACTTCTTATAGCTCTGACCATATCATAACCATCCATAACAGGCATCTGAATATCAGTAAGAATGAAATCATATGTTCCAGGTTCTGAATTCAAATATTTATCCAACCCATCCTGACCATTGTATTCCATATCGTATGTCAACTTGAATTTATCCAAAATTTTGGATGCAAGAAGCATGTTTACTTTATTGTCTTCAATGAGCAGACCATTGTGATTTGCAAGAACCTTTTTGTATCTGATCTCTGAATGTTTCTTATGAACCACTTCCTTCTTGCTCTTATTGCAGTCTTGAGTCTTAAAAGACACCTCAATTATGGTTTTGGTTCCTTTTGAGAGCTCACTTTCCATGTTGATGGTTCCTCCCATAATAGCTAAATTCTTCTTAACTATTGGAAGTCCAAGACCCGTTCCTTCAATATTATTGACATCTGAAGTTGATGCTCTATAGAAAGGATTGAAAGCATTTTCAAGACCTTCCTCATCCATACCTATTCCATTATCTTCTATAATAATTTTCCATTGATTGTATTTAGAATCATCAGTGGATTCAATATCCTGCACACCAACTTTTATAGTTGCACTTTCAGGAGAGAACTTGATTGAGTTATTTATCACATTCTCCAAAATCTTACTGAATACAACTTTATCAAAGATTATGAAAGGATTTTTTATATCAAGGTCAACCTCGAGATTTTGATTCTTCTGATTCATAAGAGCTCTCATTCTATCAAAGATCTCATTCAGTACCTCTCGAGCATCATAGGGCAAATTATTGAACACTATTTTGTTGCTTTCAATTCTACTCATATCCAAAATATCATTGATCAATGAAAGCAGATGTCTTGAAGAGTCTTTGATGATATTGAGGCTCTGAAGAACCTGCTGTTTGTCATCGATGTTATCAAGTGCCAAATCATTCATGCCAATTATTGCATTCAATGGAGTTCTTATATCATGGGACATCGCAGATAGAAATGTTGTCTTGGCAATGTTGGCACTCTGTGCAAATTCGAGAGCTTCAGCAAGTTCTTTATTCCTATCTTCATTCTCCTTGGTTAATTCTGTTATATCATCCCAAAATTCTGCAAACACTCTGGGTTCACCTTCAATTCGGATGATCTTAGCACGTTTGATCCTCTCCTCACCTTTTTCATTTTTAAGTTTGAATATGGTTATTGCAGAGTCCTTTTTCTCAAGCATGTTATTGTAAACGCCTTCCAAATTTTGAGCTCGTTGGAAGGGGACATTTAAAGCTATACTCAAATCCATCAAAGAGTCCTCTATTGATGTTACCAAAGTATGACCTTCAAATTGATAAAAGCTATCATCGGTTCTATGAGCAATCATCTCATCATTTGTGAAATCCATTCTGGTGAAGAGCTCATAGCTTTGATCAGATGACAATTTGAGCATCTGCTCATTCTTTACATCAAGATCTACATTTTCACCACCTACAAATGCCATGAGATCATTTGTTTCTGGATTCTGAATTATCGTGAATTTTAATTTTATATAGAGCCTTTTCCCAAAGATATTCATTCGTAAGGTTTTTTGATTTTCAGAAATTCCCTTCTGGAAATTAGAACTCAAAGTTTTTACATAATTTTCCTGTATATCATGTGATACTTTTTCATCAATGATGCTCGCATAAAATCTATCAATCAATTCTGATTTATCAATGCTTGCAATGCGATCATCTGTACTAGAAAATTCCAAAATTTTATTATCTTTGGTAATATTTACAATTGCATAAATCAGTTGACTTGAATTTCTTATCTTTTGAAATGAGAGTTCATCTTGATATCGTTTTTCTGCTAACTTGAACTTTGTTATATCACGAGATGATCCAAGTGCAATATTCATATCTTTATTTTCTTTTTCAAGAAATGTCATCTCTGTATGTGACCACAGCCAGTCTGACTTCTTATTGGGTCTTGATCTATATTCTCCTGAAGCTTGCATTGCTCCATTTTTTATTTCTTCAAAGATACCATCAAAGATTTTTAAATCATCGGGATGTATTTTTTTTCTGTAAAACTCTCGGGGCTCAACTTGATAATCTGTTATCACATTGAATAGATTCTTATTCATTGTAATTTCATCTTTTTCTATATTGTACTCCCAAGAGGTGATATTGTTCTTATCAAGTATCGTTATGAATCTTGATTCAAGTTTTTTGAATCTATTTATATCATTGCATGTTATTATTATTTTTGTTCGAGAGCTCTCATCATCATAGATGGCAGACATCTTGACCTCACGCCAAGAATATCCGTCAGTTTTAAATTTAATCTTGCTATCAAAACTTATATAATCATTTCTACCAGATAGAATTCTATAGAAACTTTCTTTATATGCATCTATAAATTCAGGATGAAAGATTTCAAATGTTTTTTCAAAAGTTACAAATTCCTCACCAAAATCCAAATCCAAAGATTCTTTTCCAGCTTTGTTGACATGAATCAACTTGCTCTTGATATCGTAGTTGAAATAAATAAGATTTGCATGAGCTAAAGCCTTATCAAGCTGCTTCATTGTCAGCTGATTATTTTTCTCTCCATTAACAAGTTCAGTAACATCGTTTATATATCTTATATAAGCCTGTCTATCGTCCCAATCTATTTTTTTATAGCTTAAAGTTAGGTATCTATCAATTGATTCAAAATATGAAACATTTTGTTTATTAGAAGTGATTGTATCCTTATCTGAAACACCAGATATATCACTGTCATCCTCTGCACCCCAAGATTTATCATACAGAAGATTGTATTTATCATTCTCATCACAATTTTTTAAGATCTGATCTCCTATTTTATTGGACCTCAATATTTCATTGCTTTCAATATCTATAATAAATACAGCAGAATTGATCCCATTGATAATTTTATCTTTTAAAAGAGCCTCACCAGTTTTATATTCATCCAGTATCTGCAATTCCTGAGGTTTCAAGTCATGGAACATTCCAATGAGTCCCACAACAAGATTTCCCTCATACAATGGCACTTTTGTTGTAGATACATGATAATGTTTGTGCTGCATTTCATGAATTGGTGTGCGAACTTCATATGTTGCACCAGTGAAAACAATGGAATCAGCTTCCTGAAAATATTCTGCATCATCCCTAGAAATAAAATCAAAATCATCCAAGCCAATCAGTTCTTCTTCTGTTTCGAAACTTATGGCTCTCAAAAATTTAGAATTTGCGCCAAGATATTTGCCATCTCGGTCTTTATAAAAAATTGCGAGAGGAAGGTTTTCAAATACAGCTTTATTTCTCAAAACATCTTTAATCTGTATCTTCTCATTTACTACAGCCATTTCTCTCACTCTCCAATGTAATTCGTCATTATGCAATCAACCAAACTGAATGTTTTTGTCTGGTTGAATCATTAAAATGGTAGAAAATTATATTATTTTGTCATTCATTATTTATTATATGTCATAATTAGGATTTTTTGTAAAAAAAAAACTAAAATTGCTAAAATTAATAAAAATTTATTATAATAGCAGTTGAAGTCTTTAAAAAACAATCATATTTCTTATATTTTTGTATCAGTTGACAACAAAATAAATATAAATTGGTATTTTTGTTGAAAAAATTCCATTATTCACTTTAAATAATCACTCAAATTATTATAAAGTTATTTCACTAGCGAAGGTTCATATTCTTCAATTAAATAAGTCTAACCAATAGAACACGAAAGAATCCAATCGATTGAAATCAATTGATATCATCCCCCCCCAAAAAAAACATACCAACTCTGCAATTTTACTGCATATTTGATACGTTCTTTTCTCTAGATTCCAACAATCATCTAAAGTTTAGAATTCAGGTTTGATCCAATGTGGATAATGATATCCTGTAAATGCTTCAAACTGGAGTTTTCCTTGTTCAAGTAACATTCGCTTACCATTATAAGTACTGCATCCTGCTGCAGAAGCTTTTTTTAAAAACTCTGTATAGTCTGGCTTGTAAATCAAATCATAGACGAATTCCTTTCCAGTAAATTCAAAATCAGGAACAGGGCTCTGACCCATGGTCTCTCCCATTCCAATCACTGTTGTTTGAACAACTAGATCCACCTTTCCTTCATATTTTTTAACATTCTCAAGAGTGTCCCAACTGCTCATTGTCTCTTCTGCAAGATGAATAGCTTTTTCTTTTGTTCTGTTGACTACAGTGACCTTCACATGATGATTTTTAAGAGCCCAAACTACAGCTCTAGAAGCACCACCTGCTCCGATTACCAAAGCAGTTTTTATTTTTTCTTCTGCTATCTCAGTTTCAATTGGAGCTAAGAAACCATAATAATCAGTATTGATTCCCTTCCACATGCCTTGAATTCTTGTGACTGTATTGCAAGCTCCAATCTGTTTTACCTCTCGACTGATTTTTCCAAGATATGGTAATACATCTCTTTTATGGGGAACTGTTACTGAAAAACCATGAATTTGAATCAATTCAGCAAGTTTGAAGAATGTTCTTACCTTATCAACAAGGAATGGAACATATATTGCATTGTAATGAATTGAGTCAAAGCCTGGATTGTGTATCTTAGGAGATGCTGTCTGTAAAACAGGATTACCAATGATGCCATAAACATTTGTTCGGGAATTAACCATATCGGCTCTGTACAACAGTTTGAGGTCTTTAGGAGTCAACTGACCAGGTGCAGTTTGATTTTCTGATGCAAAAGTTAGCATAGAACCAATCTTTTTGTATAATATTCTTGTGCAAACACCATAATCGCCCATTGCAACAACAATTTTTTCTTTTACATCTTTCAATTCCTGTTGAATTCTAAATATGGTCACAACATCCACAATATTATTGGGTGTAACTGCTACTTTAGGAATATCTCCTTTCTTAGCAAGTTTGGTGATCTTTCCAAAGAGTTCTGCTGGTACTTTTTCGAAATCATGATAACTTCTTATTATTCTGATTCCTTTGGCTCTTAATTCAGATTCAAAATCATGACGAACATCAGTCTCTGCATCCTTAACTTTCAAATCAGATTTTTTGACATCGTCTTCAATATCTACATAACTGAAGTCACCCTTCAAAACGATATCACGCAAAATTGATATTCTGGTTTTATCATTTAGTTTTGAAGCACCACCATCACAGATTCTTCTAAAAGTAGCAATAGTTGGTAATGCACATAGGCGAGGAAAGATCTGTGCGCTTACAAGCTCACCCTCTTCTAATAAATCTAATCTTAATTCGACCATGTCGATATATTCTTTATTTCTTTCTACTTGTTTTAAAGCGGCTGTTAATGTTCGCTCACTGGTGGTTAAACAGATCAACTGAGATTCTCCTTGTTGTCATTGAAAACTACATTATGATATGCTATATAATAACCGTAAAACAACCAACTATCAACACACTAATGGAGAAAAACTAATGGGAACCCTACAAGTTCAGGATATAAATCTTGCTTTTGGAGACAGAGACATCCTTTCTAATATAAATTTCACACTAAATGAAAAATCACGATGCGCACTTGCAGGTGGTAATGGTAGTGGAAAGACAACACTTTTGAAGGTTATTTGCAATATAATTCCCTCCGATAGCATCAAATGTAGCATGACAAAAGGTCTCAGAGTTTCATATCTTCCTCAAAGTGATATCGTTTTTGAAGGTGCCACTTTATATGAAGAAGTTGAAAAAGGTTTTTTCCGTTTTAACGATATGTTGATACGAAAAAAAGAACTGGAGAACAAGCTCTCTCATATAAAAGAAGGAGACAATGTTGATTCAGAACTTCTGGAGTTGCATGAGATACAGGAAGAACTTTTAAACAGTGGATACTTCGACCGTAAGATAAAAATTGAACAGATTCTCAAAGGTCTTGGCTTTGAAAGCCATGATTTATATAGAGAATGCAGTGAGTTCTCTGGTGGATGGCAGATGCGTATAGCTCTTGCAAAAATCCTTGTTGAGAATCCTGATATGATGTTCTTAGACGAACCTACCAACTACCTAGATATTGAAGCAAGAATCTGGCTCAAGAACTACCTCAAAGTTTATAAAGGTGGTTTGATGCTTGTATCTCACGATCAAGATTTTTTAGACGAAACAGTAAATGAAGTTTATGAACTGTTCAATGGTCACCTTACAAAATATGTAGGTAACTATTCAAGTTATGTTCGTCAAAGAGAAGTTGAGCTCGAACAGAAAGAAAAAGAATGGAAAAGACAGACTGAGATGTTTGAGAAAACAGAGCAGTTCATTGAGAAATTCCGATACAAAGCTACCAAAAGTAAGCAAGTACAGAGCAGAATCAAGCAACTTGAAAAAATTGAAATTGTGCAAGTTCCATCTCATCTGAAGAAGATGCACTTCACTTTCCCAGAAGCTCCACACAGTGGTAATGAGGTACTCAAGGTAAATAATCTTTCTAAAAGTTATGGCGAACATCACATTTTCAACGATCTTTCATTTCTTGTCAGCAAAGGTGACAGACTTGCAGTAACAGGTCGTAATGGTGAAGGTAAATCAACATTGCTCAGAATGTTATATGGTCAAGATAAGGACTATGAAGGTGAGATCATAAATGGTACAGGTGTGAAGATTGGTTATTTTGCTCAGGATACTGAAAAAACTTTGAACCCATCAAACGATCTTATGGAAGAAATTGCCTCCGTAACACAGACCTCTGATTTACCAAATCTAAGAAACTATCTCGGAGCTTTCCTATTCTCAGGTGATGAGGTATTCAAAAAGATCAGTGTTTTAAGTGGTGGTGAGAGATCAAGAATAGCACTTCTAAAAATATTGATGAATCCAGTTAATCTTCTAATTTTAGATGAACCTACAAACCACCTTGATATAAATTCAAAGGATATGTTGATTGAAGCTCTTAAGGGATATGATGGAACCATGATTTTTGTATCTCACGATACCTATTTTATTGAACACCTTGCAACCAGAATTCTTTATTTATCAGAAGATGAACCAACTTTCTACGAAGGTGATTATCACTATTTCAAAACCAAACTTGAAGAAAAAGAAAAAGTTGAAAATGAGACAAACAACAGCTCTCCAGACGGTGAAGAAGAAGAGATAAGCACCGGTGCTCTGAGCTACAAGGCTCAAAGAGAGAAAAACAATAGACTCAACAAGCTCATCAAGACCAATGAAAAACTTCTTGAAGAGAATGAGATACTTTCTGATAAAGTCAGCTCTCTTGAAAATGAGATGGGAAAGGTTGAGGTCTACAGCGATGCAGAGAAAATAACAAAAGTCATGGCAGATAAAGAAGATCTTGAGAGTCAAATTGAAGAAAAAGAGGAACTCTGGATGGAGAATGAAGAAGAAATTGCTTCACTCAAAAAAGAGTTAAATCTATAATGAATATGAGTCTAAATAAATATTTTGATAAGATTGTATTGGCATCAGCATCCCCTGCCCGTAGGCAGATATTGCTTGACGAGGGGCTAGAGGTTGAAGTCAGACCTACAGACAGTGATGAAAGTCTTGATGATTTGAAACATTTAAAAATCGAAGAGCAGATTGAAAAACTTGCAAAACGGAAATTAAAATCATATGAGATGCAATATGGCCTAGCAGATATTCCTGTTCTTTGCTGTGATACTCTAGTTTACTTTGAAAACACTTTGGTAGGTAAGGCAAATAACAAAGAAGAAGCCTTTGAAACACTGCTGAAATTCAGCGATAAGCATCAGATTGTCTATACCGGTTACAGCTTGTATCTACCAAAATTTGGTACATACAGTGGTTGTGATGAAGCAACTGTTCTTTTCAAACACCTAGATCCTGAATTTGTAAGAAATTACATAGAAACAGGAGAATGGGAAGGTGCTGCTGGTTCCTACAGAATACAGGGTAAAGGTAGAGCATTAATTAAAGATACTTTAGGTGATTTTAACACCATTGTGGGGTTGCCACTTTCAGTCATTTCTGATTTAATGAAGTCAACTCTGTCCTAGATAGAGAAATTTCCGCTCCTTACGGAGTGAGATATATACGAAGGGTGACGACCCTGCAATAGCAAAGTGCGCTAGAGCTTGTTTTTGTCGTCAGTATAGGAGGATATTATGTCCGTAGTTACAATGAAAAGCCTATTAGAATCAGGCGTACATTTTGGTCACCAGACCAAAAGATGGAATCCAAAGATGGCACGTTACATTTTCTCACAGAGAAATGGTATTCATATCATCGATTTACAGAAGACTTCAACTTGTATTGTTGAAGCTTACGATGCAGTTCGCAATATCGTAAAAGATGGCAAGACTATCTTATTTGTTGGCACAAAAAAACAAGCTCAACTTGTTATTGAAGAAGAAGCTAAACGCTGTAACATGCCTTACATCAACAATCGTTGGTTAGGTGGTATGTTAACAAACTTCACAACAATCAAAAAATCAATCGCAACATTAAAGAAAATTGAAAAAATGGAAAGCGATGGTACATTCGAATCTCTAACAAAGAAAGAAGTTTCTTTATTAACAAAACAAAAAAGTAAATTAGAGAAAAACCTTGGTGGTATCAAGGATATGAAAGAATTACCTGGGGCTGTATTCATTATCGATACAAAGAAAGAAGCAATTGCTGTAACAGAAGCTAAGAAATTAGGTATCCCTGTAGTAGCTGTTGTTGATACAAACTGTGATCCAACAGATATCACTTTCCCAATTCCTGGTAACGATGATGCTATCAGAGCTATTTCATTGTTCGTAGAAATTATTGCTAACGCAGTAGTTGATGCAGATAACGAAACTGGTATTCAAATTGTAGAAACATTGACAGATGAAGCTGAAGAAAAAGAAGAAGTTGCAGAAGTTGAAGAAGAAGTAGTATTCTCTTCAGACGAAGATCTTTCAAATTTCGAAGCTACAGATAAGGAAGAAGTTAAAGAAGAAGAAGTTGTTACAGCTGTAACTGACGGAATCGAAGTTGACGAAAAAACTTTATACCAAGACTAGGAAGGAATATTATGGAAATTAAAGCTGCTACAGTTAAAAAATTACGTGACGCTACAGGCGCAGGTATGATGGATTGTAAGAAAGCATTAGTAGCTGCTGAAGGCGATTTCGCTTTAGCAGAAAAGCACCTAAAAGAAATGGGTCTTGCTGCTGTTGCTAAAAGAGCTGACCGTGCTACTGAAAACGGTAGAATTTTTACTAAAATTACACCAAAGAAGGCTGTTTTACTTGAATTAACTTGTGAAACTGACTTTGTATCAGGTAATGAAGACTTTGCTAAACTTGGTGAAGATATGATTGATGTAATTATTGAAAAAAATTACACAAGCATTAATGAAGAACTTGAACTTATGGTTAAGAACTTAATCGCTGTTATCAAAGAAAACATGACTGTTAAAAACGTTCTTGTTTTTGATCTAGCAGATAATGATTTTGCTACAACATATATTCATGGTGCTGGCGAAAAGGGTGTTCTTGTTGAATTCAAAGCTGATAAAGCTGAAGCATTCGAAAATGAAGAAATCAAAGAATTCTGTCACGATTGTGCATTACACGTAGCAGCTTTCACACCTACTTACCTAAAACCTTCAGAAATTCCTCAAGCTGATATTGATGAATTAACTGGAATCTTCACAAAGCAAGCTCAAGGTATGGGCAAACCTGAAAAGATCATTCCAAATATCGTTAAAGGTATGTTAAACAAGAACAACGCTCAAGTTTGTTTCTTACAGCAGGCATTTGTTAAAGATGACAAAATGTCAGTTGAAGCAAAAATGAAGCAGGTAGCAAAAGCTGCAGGATTTACATTAGAAATCACTGGTTTCCAAATGTTCTCAGTTGGCGCTTAAGTCTGATTAATACTTAATAATTGAAAGCTCACTGGTGCAAACTGGTGAGCTACTTGTTAAAAAGAGGTAAATTATGGAATCTATAATAAAAACTTGCGAAAGTAAAATGCAAAAGACAGTTATTGCCTTAAATAACGAATACACCACTCTAAGAACTGGTCGTGCAAGCTCTGCTTTATTCAACAACATCAATGTTGAATACTATGGTGCTCAAACTCCTTTATCTCAGGTTGGTACCATCAGTGTTCCTGAAGCAAGAATGGTTGTTATTCAACCTTGGGACAAAACAGTTCTTCCTGCAATTGAAAAAGCTATCCTAAAGAGTGATTTAGGATTGACTCCTAACAATGATGGAAAATTAATCAGAATTAACTTCCCTGCTCTTACTGCTGATCGTCGTAAAGACCTAGCCAAACAAGCTAAACAAATCGCAGAAAAAAGCAAAGTTTCAATTCGTAACATTCGTCGTGAAGCAATGGATGAAATCAAAGCATTGGAAAAGAAATCTGAAATCAGTGAAGATGAACAGAAGACTGCAGATGCAAAAATTCAAAAGTTGACTGACCAATATGTTGCAGAAATTGGCGAAGTTTCAGCTGCTAAAGAAAAAGAAATCATGGAGATCTAGTATGGATGACAAGGACTTAATACATCTTGGAATAATTATGGATGGTAATGGAAGATGGGCAAGTGCTCGAAATTTACCTAGAACTGCAGGACACCTCGAAGGCTTAAAAGCTTTAAGAAAATGTATTCTCGGAAGTATTTCCAACAATATTAAGTTCTTATCTCTCTATGCTTTTTCTACAGAAAATTGGAAGCGACCTGATCAAGAAGTTAAATATTTACTTAATTTGGTCGCAACCAAATTACCAGCAGAATTAAAATTCTACAATACCAATGGTATTCGAATTTTAGTCAGAGGAGATAGTTCAAACATACCTCCTAAAGTTGCAGCTGCTATCAAAAAAACAGAAGATGCAACAGAAAACAATTCAACTATAACAGTTATTATATGCTTCAATTACGGTGGTCAAAACGAAATTGCTCGGGCCGTCAATGAAATAATTGAAGAAAAAATCCAAGCTCCTATCACACCAGAAATAATAAGGAAACACATCCAATATCCTTTTGTACCTCCTGTAGATATGATTGTTAGATCTGCAGGCGAAAAAAGATTGAGCAATTTTCTTTTATGGGAAAGTGCCTACTCTGAATTTGGTTTTTATGATAAGCTATTTCCAGAGTGGAATGAAGATTTTATAAAAGTGATAAAAAATGATTTCCAAAAACGAACTAGAAAATTCGGAGGTCTTGGTAAATAAATGTCATCTTTTAAAAAAAGATTAACTACAGTTTTAGTAGGTGTTCCAATTGTACTGATTATAGTATTTGCATTACCACAATTTAACCATTTGGCATTTGCTATTGGAGCAACAATATTTGCAATCTTAGGTTCAAAAGAGATGGCAGACATAATTTCAAAGAAAAGCGGTTGCAAATTGAACTTCTCGCCTTATATTGGAGCGGTGTTACCAATTTCTCAATGGTTGTCTATTCAATTTGGATTTTCAAATTTAACAAACCTATTTTTGATTTTTTTAGTTTTATTCTCGTTCTCTAGAGAGATATTCCAGGGAGCAAATCAAGAAAAACCTTTTGATAAATCACTAGAAACAATTGCATATGATACTTTAGTTATAATATATCCCAATTATCTGGTCTCTTTCATCATAGGATTCAGTCTTTTTTACAATGCTTCAGCACTGTATGCTCTGTTCTTTCTACTTGTATTTTCCAATGATATATTTGCTTATATTTTCGGAATTTCATTTGGGAAAAAAACTAAGGGAATTTTCAAGGCAAGTCCAAACAAAAGCTTGGTTGGATTCATTGGAGGCATTTTGAGCTCAATTGCAATTGGCATAATCTGTTACTTCATCATCCCAACCATCTCTGATACTTTTTCGATTCTCTCAACAGCAATAATTGCTTTCCTTGTAGCTATTTCAGCTAACATTGGAGACTTGGTAGAATCGGTAATCAAAAGATCGTCAGAGGTCAAAGATTCAGGAGATATCATTCCAGGTCGTGGTGGCGCACTTGATAACTTAGATTCAATTCTAACCGCAGCACCTGTTTTTTATATTTTATTGCAAATTCTAGGAAGATAAAAAATGAAAAGAGTTATAATTCTTGGCGCAACAGGTAGTATTGGTACTACCTGTTTAAATTCTATTAGAGAAAATAAATTACCTTTAAACGTTGTTGGAATAAGCGCAAATACACAAGTTCAAAAACTTGAAAAAATTGGTGATGATTTCCATGTTAGATCTCTTCATATTGCTTCAAATAGAGCTCATTGTGATTGCTTTGATTATTATAGCTCCATAGCAGAGCTCTTAGATAGCACTGAATGTGATATCGTTTTGAATGGTATATCTGGATTCGAAGGCTTGGCAGCAAGTACAGAAGTTCTAAAAAGAGGTCTGGACTTGGCTCTCGCAAATAAGGAATCTGTTGTATCAGGCGGATCATACATATTCAAGCTCGCAGAGAAGACAGGAAGCAAAATTATCCCTGTCGACAGTGAACATTCTGCAATAAAAGCCCTGCTTGATGCTCACAAAAGCTCCCATGTAGATAAACTCATAATTACAGCAAGTGGTGGTCCATTCAGAACACTTCCTCTTTCAGAATTCAAAAATATAACTGTTGAAAGAGCCCTGAATCATCCAACTTGGAAGATGGGCAAAAAAATCACAATTGATAGCTCCACTCTTGCAAACAAAGCTCTTGAGGTCATTGAGGCTTCCTATCTCTTCAACTTTGATAAAGACCATATAGAAGTAGTGGTCCATCCACAATCCATTGTTCACTCAATGATCAGAATGAAAGATGGCGCTATTTACTCTCAAATGGGAACTCCAAACATGAGCTTACCTATAATTGAAGGTTTGCTTGGTACCTATGATGACTGCAATTTGGTCAAACCACTTGGCTTTGATGCTCTGAGCCTTACATTTGAAAAACCAGATTTCAAGAAATTTCCCCTTTTGAAGATTTCATATGATATACTGGAATCGGGTAAAGGTTATCCAATTGCATTCAATGGATCCAACGAAGTGGCTGTAGTATCATTTTTAGACAATCAAATAACATATCTTCAACTTCAAGATTGTGTTCTCGATGTAATGCAGAATGACTTTTCAATTGCATCTTCCTCTCTTGAAGAATCAATTGAAATAGATAAAAGAGCAAGAGAATTAGCTAGAAACTATATAAAACAATTATAAAATTATGGATCAAATACTTCAAACTCTGATTAAATATGCACTTGGTATAATAGGAGTGGGTACAATTGTAATTCTTCATGAATTCGGACATTTTGTAGCTGCACATATCAATGGTATAGACGTTGAGATATTCTCACTCGGTTTTGGCCCAAAAGTTGTTGGAAAGCAATGGGGAAAGACTGAATACAGACTATCTCTAATTCCTTTTGGAGGATACTGTCGTCTAAAAGGGTCTGATGATTTGACTCATGCTCTGAGTGTGAAAGCAAAACGATTCAAACACATAGAACAGGGCTCTCTTTTCTCTGTGCATCCTTTCAGACGCTTTCTCACGTATTTTGCAGGTCCTCTCACAAATATAATTCTATCAGTGATCCTATGTACAATACTTGCATCACTTTCCTATCCAACTCTATCAACACCATGTTATGTAACTCCTGTTACAGATTATCCATACCTATTTGCAGAATCAGATAGTCCTGCTGGTGAATCAGGTATGTTAAAAGATGATAGAGTTCTGATGATTGAAGACCATACAGTTAGAGATTATCAAGATATGGCATCATTTCTTGCCTCCAACAAAAAACAGAATTTAATGTTTACTGTTCAAAGATATGTAGATGGCAAATCTCATATCCTCAATATTCCAGTATCTGGTTCTCCAAATGATGATGGTACATATCGCTATGGACTGTCCAACATCATGGATCCTATAATAAGCAGTGTTAGATTCTTCAGTCCAGAAGCAAAAGCGGGACTTGAGAAGAAGGATGTGATTCAAAGTGTGAATGGCATTCCGGTTTTCAACAATCTTGATTTACTTACTGCCCTTCACAGTGTTGAGATGGAAGACATAACTTTGAATATAATCAGAGATGATGAGAGCATCGATATAACATACACTCCTGATTTTTCAAATGGCAAGAGACAGAATAAATTCTCTCTTTATTCTCCAACAAGAATAATTGATGGGATGACATTCATTGATGCACTTCCATATGGTGCAAACAATGCTCTTCACCTATTCACTGATACAATCAACACAGTGATAAGCTTGCTCAAAAAACAAAAAGATGATGTCAGACAGGTGTTTACAGGTCCCATGAGAGCAAGTCTCATGATTGGTGACATCACTGTTATGGGATTTGAAAACAGCCTATCATCAGGATTCAGAGCACTGTTCTATCTTCTTGCAGTTGTTTCAATATCCATTGCAATTGCAAATCTTCTGCCTCTGCCATCATTTGATGGAGGACAGATGCTCATAGCCCTTCTTGAGACAATAACAAGAAAGCAGATATCACCAAGCAACTATTGGAGATGCCAACTGTTTGGAATGATATGCGTTATATGTATATTTGCGTTTATGTACTTCATTGATATTCGATATTTCTATTTGGTACACTTAGCCAGTAAGTAAGGAGTCAGCATGCAATACTGTACCATTTTAGTAGACAACAACAGAGGTCAACATCGATTTTTAAAAACTGAACATGGATTTTCACTGTTCTTGAATTATGATGGTAAGAAAATTCTTTTTGATTTTGGATCAACTGATGTGCTGATCCACAATGCAAAAACACTAGATATCGATCTATCTGAAGTAGATTATTTGGTATCATCACACTCTCACTATGATCATATAAACGGACTTCTTGAAGCAGCCCCACTTCTTCATGGTAAGATTCTATACACAGGAAAGAACTTCAGTTTGAAAAAATATGGACGAGTCAAAAACAACAGCAATGAAATAGAATATCTTGGATACAATCTTGATAAAGATTTCTTCAATCGAGAGGAAATAAAAAGAACTGAGGTAGAGAACAAACTCGCTATCACAGAACATGTCTATCTGGTATCGAACTTCACATGTGAGAAGAACTCTGATGCATCTTTCAGAAGATTTGCAGTAATGGAGGATGGTAAGTTGAGGGATGATTACTTTGAAGATGAGGTTGCCATGGTAATTGAACGAGAGACAGATTTGATGTTAATAGTTGGTTGCTCACACCCTGGTATCATAAACATAATCAACAATGTAAACTCATTATTTGATGGTAAGAAAGTCTCAACTGTTATAGGTGGTACACATCTTTCAAAAGAGACTGATGCAAGCATCAATGCCATAGCAAATTCTCTCATCAATTTGAATGTGAAGAATTGTTATTTCTGCCATTGCAGTGGAAAAGCCATATGTGAGAGACTCAAATTAAAGAAGCAGAACAGCTATTATACAGCTGTTGGAACCACCATAATGTTATAATACATACACACCTTTTTGAATATTCAGAGATTCATGTTCACTTACAAATGGTGCTGATATTATTTCAAACATCACAATCAATGCAACCACATATGGTCTTATATTTGAAACATATTGGATTTTTACACATTTATTACTGATATTTTTTTCACAAAAAATTACTATAATTTATTATTTTATTATTTTTTATTGACATATACGACGGTTTTGTTCTAATAATAATACACAGATATCTATAACTGTTTACAAATTGCACACTTTACATATATTGACCATACTAAACAAACAAATCGAGTTGTATATTATAAGTAAGTAAGACTGTTAAGTTTTACCATTTACACTGTGTTTAAATAATTAATAATATAAGGACGTGAAATAAATGAATTTTACACAAAAAGCTACAAGATCTGCAATCGGAGCTGGTATCGATTTAGGCCTAAAGCATGCAAAGAAAAATCCAGAAGACGGAATCAAGGATATCTTGAATATCTTAGGCAAATTCTTCAAACCTACTGAAACAGACAAAGAGATGTCTGGTGGAAATGCTTTCTCAGGTATGATCAGATATATCGATGACCCAGAATCAAAATGGGGAGCTTACGCTAACAAAATCCTTAACAATCTTAATGAAAAACAGATCAAAACTTTACTTCTAAACCTAGGTTATGAAGCAGGTTATAAGGGGCTGGCTCAAGTTAGAGCAACAAGTGAAAAATATGATTGTAACGTTCCTTGGACAATGATTTTTGATCCAACAAGTGCATGTAACAGACACTGTAAAGGTTGTTGGTCAGGTGAATACGGTCATAAAGATTCTTTGACCTTTGAAGAGATGGATTCCATTGTAACTCAAGGTAAAGCACTGGGTACTCACTTCTATCTTATGACTGGTGGTGAACCTCTTGTGAAGAAAGATGAAATTATAAAATTAGCAAGAAAACACAAAGACTGTGTATTCCACCCTTTCACAAATGGTACTCTAGTTGATGCAAAATTTGCTGATGAGATGCTTGAACTTGGTAACATCATTTTGGGCTTCTCTCTAGAAGGTTTTGAAGAGCAGAATGATTACCGTCGTGGTGGTGAATCTTTTGATGCTGTTATGACTGCAATGGATCTATTGCACGAAAGAAAACTGGCATTTGGTATCTCTACATGTTGGACAAAACTTAACTGTGATACTGTTCTTTCTGATGAATTCTTGGATTTAATTGAAGAAAAAGGTGCTCTATATTCATGGTACTTCCACTTCATGCCAGTTGGTGAGAATGTATCCAATGAATTGGTTCCAACACCAGAACAGAGAATCAAATTCCACAAGAGACTGAGAGAAGTTAGATCATGTAAGAATTATCACCAGATTTTCCCAATCGATTTCCAAGGTGATGCTGAATATGTTGGCGGATGTATAGCAGGTGGAAAACACTTCTTACACATCAATGCTTTAGGTGATGTAGAACCATGTGTATTCATCCACTATTCAACTGCAAACATCAAGAGAGACACTCTTCTTGAAGCTTTACAGCAGCCATTGTTCATGCAATATAGACAGAGACAACCTTTCAATGAAAACATGTTGAGACCTTGTCCTATGTTGGAGAATCCTGAGAATCTAGCAGAGATGGTAAAGAATGCTGGCGCAAAATCAACAGATTATCAAGCACCAGAGACAGCAGAACATTTGACAGCTAAGAACATAGAATATGCTAAAGAATGGGCAAAGGTTTCAGAACCATACTGGGAAGAATTGAAGGCTGAAAAAGCAGCAGCTAAATCCGCAAACTAATAAATCAGTATTGTATTGATTACATATTTGAAAATGACTGTAACGAAAGTTATAGTCATTTTTTTATTTGCACAGAATCAACACAGATGATTTCTTTTCTCAGATGAAGAATTATGTAACTTAGCAAAAGAAGTTGATATGAGGATGAATTTTGAGCTCATGATAGCAATCTACAGCTTGACAGTAGATTGAAGTTTTACTTCTTTGGATAGAAAAATAATAAATTTTATTTATTTGTTTGCAGACATATCGTTTACGAGCTCTTCGAAACGCACAATCTCTTTATTGAAGCCCAGATGAATCTTACCAGTAGCACCGTTACGGTTTTTAGCAACAAGAAGTTCAGTATCTTGAATTAGATCTTCACTATCAGATTTTCTGTGAAGCAGCAATACTACATCAGCATCCTGTTCGATAGCACCTGATTCTCTCAAATCACTCAACTTTGGTAATGCACCATCAGTCTGACGACCTACCTGTGATAATACAACAATAGGAATATTCAACTCACGAGTCAGCTGCTTTAACATTCTAGATATGGTTGCAATTTGTTCATGACGTGGAATAGCAGCATTGTTGCTGGCACTTTGAATCAAACCAATATAATCGATAAAAAGAATCTGAATATCTTTCTCTCTCTTCATCTTTCTGGCCTGTGTTCTAACATCAGTTGCTTCCATGTTTGGAGTATCTTGAATGTAAAGTTCTTTAGTAGAAAGAATATCACAAGCATTGATGAGCTGATTCAATTCTTCATTCTTAAGAATACCAGTTCTGATATGACCAAAATTTGTTCTGCTGACTCCAGCTAGAGCTCTTTCAACAAGGCTGTTTGCTGACATTTCTAATGACAAGAATCCAACACGATAGTTATTTCTAACAACCATATTGATTGCAACTGTCAAAGCAAAAGCTGTTTTACCTATTGAAGGACGAGCACCGATGACAACATATTCTTGGTCTTTGATACCACCAGATAGGAATTTATCTAAAAGAGTGAATCCTGTCTGCAGACCTATTCTAACATCACCATTGGTTCGTTTTTCAATATCATTAATTACTGGAATAAGGAGATCTTTAGCATCTTTGTAATCTTTTGCAACATTACCTTTACTTGCTAATAATGATAAAAGGTTCTCACCTTCATCAACAACATCTTTGATATCTTGACTTTCATCGAATGAATTGTCTCTCAACTGATTTGCAACTTTCAGTAGATTTCTTCTCATTGCAAGAGTCTTGATCAACTTTGCATAGAATACTGAGTTTGTTGTAGACGGAACGTTATCAGTCAGAGAATAAATATATTCCATACCACCACAACGATCTAAAAGATTATCTTTTTTAAGTTGGGCAGTAAGGGATATTAAGTCGATAGTTTTAGAGCTATCGCTTTCGTTTAAAGCAAGCATCGCTTGATAAAGATCTTGATGACCTATTTTATAGAAGTCATCCTTTATAAGAATAGCAGATACTTCGAAAAATACCTTACTATCAAGAAGGATAGCTCCTAATAAAGCACGCTCCGCCTCATCATTATGAGGTGGAATGCGGCCTGTTATATCAACCGATGCCATAAAAACCCCTACTCTTCTGTAGCAAGAGTTTCTTCTTTAGCTTCAACTGGTGCTTCTTCAGCAGCAACTTCAGCAGCTTCAGCAGCTTCAGCAGCTTTTGCAGCTCTAGCAGCAGCTTTTTCAGCAGCTTCAGTTGCTTTAGCAGCAGCTTCAGCAGCTTTTTTAGCTTCCATTTCACGTTGTTTGATTACAGCTTCGCTTTCTACAACTAATTTAATTGTAGCGAAGTCGTTTTCATATAAATGAACACGAACGCTATATGTTCCAACCATCTTAACCATTTGAGATGAAATTTCAATCTTCTTTCTTTCGATTTCAATTCCTTCTTTAGCTAATGCATCTTGAACCATTAGAGAAGTTACAGAACCGAAAAGTTTACCTGTATCACCAGCTGATACAACAAGCTTAATTTCTAAGTCATTAAGTCTTTCAGCTAGAGTTGCAGATGCCTGTCTCTTTTCTATTTTTCTCTTTTCAATTGCAGCAGCGCGGCTAGCTACGATTGCCATGTTTGTTTTATTGAATCTAATTGCACTACCTGTAGGTAGTAAATAGTTACGAGCATAGCCGTCTTTTACAACAACTACGTCACCCTCTTCTCCGAGGTTAATTACATCTTGTGTAAGAATAACTTTCATATTGAAAACTCCTTGTCGTTACTTTCTATATGTAACCCATGTCTCGGTCACTCCTAAAACAGGAAGACCGATGACGATCACTATGTTCAAACCTTGTAATAGCATTGTTAAAAAAGCCACTAATACAAATAATTTTAAGGCACTCCACCTATGGTTTTTGAGGTTCAATCGATAGAGCATTATAGCCAATCCTTGAACGGAGTACAAAACTCCCATAAATAAAGCAAAATTCCAAACTGCGATTCTGATTATGCTGTTGTAATCAACTAATTGATCCAGCAAGACCAAAAGCCATGCAGTGAGAAATACCCATACCATTGTTTCTGGTAGTTTCCAGGCAACAACGCGCCTATCAAACCTATCGTCTCCAACATATTTTGGAGTGGCGATACTCATGAATACATTGAACCCAAATATTACAGCACTTAATGGTAAGACCATCATCATCATCACTTCTTTAACCAAAGAATAAAATTCTGTAGTTGAAGTACCGGCTAAAACGCCAGTTGTTGATGTCTGCAAACCCATATCTGTGAAAAGAGTATCCATAATGCTTATTGCAGCAGTATCAATACCAGTTCCAACCTCAGGATGGGAGGAAAAATATATTCCACCGAACACCATAAGTACTGCAATAAATGCAGAGCTTCCAATGTATCGGACCAAAAGTCTATAGTCTGAAAGCAATACCCAAATTATTGAGCAACCTATCAATACTATTGGTAAGAACAATCCAATTGAGAGCAGTCCAAAGTTTGATGCATCTGATAAATTATCCCGTATGGGAATTATCTCAAATAAAAGTACAACTACAAGAAGTACTGCTAATGATGCTAGGCTCTGTTCTCTCTGACCACTTTGATTAAAGTAAATTAGCAATGGCAATACGAAGAAGAAGGACGTAAAACCTAATATATACAATGCCAAACTGAAGGCAAATGCAATACCTAAATTTCTATACTTACTGTTCGTAATGTTTATTGCCATTTATACTCTACTTCTCGAAAGGTAAGTATCCAAGGACACGAGCCTTTTTGATTTCTGCGGTTACAGCTCTCTGGTGTTTTGCACAGTTACCTGTGATACGTGCAGGAAGGATTTTACCTTTTTCTGTTGTGTATCTTTTTAACTGTTCTGGATTCTTGTAATCAGGTGTTGACTTACTTGCACAGAATCTGCAAACTTTCTTTCTGAAATTACCACGACGTTGTGAGTTATTTCTTCTTTCTCTTGGAGCTCTTGTTGTCTCCACTTCGTTTCTTTCTTCACTCATTGTTAATTCTCCTAAAAATTTTTAGAACGGAATGTCATCATCGAAAGCTTCTGGACCACCAATTACTGGTGCAGCTGAGCTTGTTTTTACAACAGAGGATGCAGGTGCAGGCTGTTGAGCACTATTACCTGAATTATAACCACTGTTATATCCGCCAGTTGAATTACCACCCATTTGAGTGTTGCCAAATTGTTGTTGGCTTGCGTAATTATTCTGACCTTGATTTTGACTAAATCCATTATTCTGCCTTGACTGTTGGTATCCCCCAGCATTCTGTTGAGGTGCTCTGGAATTGTTTCCACCAGCACTACCTAGCAATGTCAAAGAGTCGACAATAACCGCTATCTTGCTACGTTTTTGACCATCTTTTTCCCAACTCTGCTGTTCAAGAGAACCTTGCACACCAATTTGTTGGCCTTTTTGTAGGTATTGACTAACGCCTTCGGCTGCTTTACCAAAATATGAACAGTCAAAGAAACTTGCTTGATCTTGCCATGTACCATCTTGTTGCTTTCTACGTCTGTTAACAGCTAGTGTAAAGGAACAGATTGCATATCCGCTATTTGTATAACGCATATCACAAGGTCTCGTAAGTCGTCCAACTAACGCAACAACATTTAAGTCATTTGCCATATTAATACTCCATTAATTTAAAATAATAGTTTATTTTTCTTTGCTAACGAATAAATATTTAATAATATTATTGTCAAGTAAAAATTTCTTTTCGAATGTAATAATTGAAGCAGGATCTGCTGATAATTCATAATAACAGTAGTGACCCTTATCTTGTTTTTTCATTTCGTAAGCGAATAATTTTACGCCCATGTCTTCTTGCTTGGTGATTTCAACACCAGCAGCTTCAAACAAACCAGTCAATAGCTTAAGACCAGCTTGGAATTTTTCTTCGTTAGAATTGAAGATAATTGTGAACTCATAATTTCTCATGGTTCCTCCTTACGGACATTAGATCAACCCAAAAGGTTGATAAAGAGGTTTCTTTGATTAATAATATTTAAGCATTTATTAAAAGATCAAAGGCTAATCATTAAAATGAATAGCGACGATTTACTTCACATCAAAAACCGTCGGAATATACCGGCGGCCTGATGGGTGTAGCTTATGCTACGAAGCGATTGCAAAAGTACAGACTATTTTTTGTTCTTATGTCTATTCTTTCTGAGCTGTTTTTTTCTCTTATGAGTAGCAATCTTATGCTTCTTTCTTTTTCTTCCACAAGGCACTGCAGAGCTCCTTAATATAATTATCTCGGTTTTATAGTTACAACGTAACGCCGAGTCTTTTTACAAATCTATTGGGAGTTTGCCAAATTAAGTCCTTTTAGTCAAGGACACAGCAACCCGCAACAATTCAAGCTAATGATATTATTTTATCTTTCATTATTCAAGGAGTATAATAGATTTTTATAGACATGATTGAAAGTTTTTTCATCCATCTATTATATTGTTCACTTTTCAAAAACTTTTAATCTACGAAATTGTCATAATTGTGTTACCTATATATAAATCAATGTGTTATAATAACTGTAGAAATGTGAGGTAAAAGTGAAAGTACTTATTTTCGGACTAGGTTTGAATGGTGGTGGTTTTGAAGCTGCAGCTTTTTTCTTAAAGAGAAATAATGAAGTTAGAATCACAGATTTAAAAGATAGAAGTTCATTTGGAAAAGTAATCAGCAAATTAGAATCACTCGGTGGTACTTTTATTTTAGGACATCATCGAGAGGAAGACTTCTTATGGGCTGACTTTGTAGTAAAAAGTACAGTCATACCACCTTCTAATAAGTACCTTGATATTTCTAAAAAAGTCATAACAGACTTCAGTTATCTATTTGATAATTATTCTTTTGATAAAACTAAAATAATTGCAATCACAGGAACAAAAGGAAAGACAACAACAGCAAGCTTTGTCACTCATGCTCTGAAGACCATTGGATTCAATGCGAAGATGTGTGGAAACATGGGAATCAGTGCATTCAAGATAGCACAATACCTTGAGGACTACTCCAAGTCTATAGATTATCTTGTTTGTGAGTTCTCATCTTGGCAGCTGCGAGATATGAAACTCTATAAAGACCTGGCAATGCCTTTTTTGGAAGTTGCAGCTCTAACAAATATCATGGAAGATCATCAGAACTCATATGAAAATATGGACCATTATCTATCAGATAAAATGTTCCTGTTTAAAAACACAATTAATTTTGCTCTGGCACCAAAAGCTATGATGAACACCATAAAGAAATATTCAAATATCAAAAAGCGAAAGGTTCTTGATATAAATAAGGGGAAATACAATCAGCTTGGCAATAGACTTGAGTTGATACCTTCTTTAAATATTTTAAAGACTCAGAAGCTCAACGAGAAGGACATATTCAATTCATTATCATCTTATAAAGGTGTGGCTCATAGAATTGAGTGGTTGGGCTCATCAACAGATATAGTTTTTGTGAATGACAGTGCAGCAACAATTCCTGAAGCTGTTCAGTTCTCATTTGATCATTTTTCTTATTTTGAAATTCACTTGATATGTGGTGGAACAGATAAAAATCTCAGACCCGACGGAATGCTGCATGCTCTTAAAAAAGCACAGTCAATAACATTGCTCGATGGATCATTCACACAAAATAAGTTGATTCCATTTTTAGACAAAAATGGGATTGAACACAGCAGACCATATAAATCGATCAGAAAGGCTGCAAGGAATGCCTACAACAATGCAAAAACAAGAAAGGAGACAATCAACATAAATCAAGTTGTCCTCCTATCTCCAGGAGCTGCAAGTTTTGATTTCTTCTTAAATGAATTTGATAGAGGAAATAAATTCAAAGCCGCGTATAGAGCAATTTGTGGCAAAACAAACACAGAGCAGAATATTCAGGACTGATTCACTATTTTCTATAGATATAATATCGAATCATCTCAGCTTTTGAATACACCCAATATGAAAGAGGTTTCAACGGGCAATCAAAAGTTTGGCATCTCTGAACAACAGTACCTCCAAAAGAAGTTTTAAATAAATTGAGGCTCTCAAGATGTTTTGAATTCTTTCCGCCAATTCCAAACAGATCATAATACTTACAACCTCTCTCTTTTCCCAATCTTATTGCCTCATCTTGCAAAGAATAGCTCACACTGTAGCCACATTCTTTAAGAGATCCACCAAGAAGATAGATAGAAACATCCAATCCAAAAAGAACTATTATTCCACCCTGCATCTCTTCATTCACATATGATAGTAGAAGTGTGGAGTTTTTCATGTCTAAAACTTTCTTTATGTAGGAAAAACTTCGTGTGCTGAATCCATCAATCTCACCTGTTTTTCTGTATATTTCAAACCAGCTAACAAGCTGCTGTTCTTCACCACCCCAGATTCTCACATCAACAGAGCTTCTATTTTTCTTAAGCATTCTTTTCGCTCGTTTTCTATAGGAAGCCCTTATATCATCTATATCTCTGCACAGTGGAACAAACACTGTTTCATCAGGTTGCACACTCTCATGATTGATATGAAAGAGCTTCCTATCAATTTTATAGGTTCTATCAGTATTTAAATAGTCAAAACAGAGATCATACTTAATTGTGAATACATTCTTTGGCATGACTTTCTTTAGAAGTTCATTTATTGATGACAGATTTTCAACTGCCAAATATAAAGGAGCACTGTCTATTGGATAGGGAGAGAAAGGAAGATAAGCTATCTCTCTGTTGAATTTTATATTTCGAAAGAGAACCAGCATTTCATAATGAAATTCATCGATGTCCACTCTGTAGGCTTTAGATCTCCATTCATTGTCAATCTTCAAAAAAGCCCAGGAGCTACTGACAATGGGATTTGCACCAAGCAGCTCTTTTTCATCAATCTCTCTTAATTCTACTGCCACAACAATATTTCCTCCAACTCTAGAATACAGTATATCACAGAATCTCAATCAATTAAAAAATCAATTAGAAATAAAACTAAATAATATTTATGAAGCTTGATACAAATCATCAATTCACAGATATGGTGTCTGCTTTACTGTACTTCTTCAATTCTCTCAAAACATATCTATCTACATTTTTTTCACCACCGAAAGATAGATCTATATCACTCAATTCATAAACTTTTTGATTGATTGCATACTGTCCTGCAGTTTCACAATTGATTTGATATTTGATTTGTGCTTTTGAATCTGTATCTTTAATACAATAATAATTATGTTCAATCTCTCCATCATTTGCCTCAATATTATAAGATACAAATGTTGGGCCACTTCCTTCTGACTTGCGTTCATCGTCCATGCTATGAGCAGATATTCCCAACTGTGATATTGTAGGTCTCTTCAAAACACCTGATTCGATTTCATCATCTTTCAATTTGAGCAAATTGTTGAGTTTGATGGCTTCAAAGTTAAGATTCATGCTTGTTTGAATATCAATCAGAATATATGAGCTACCTATATCATCGAATTTATCAAAATCAATGGTGTACAGTCTCTCATCTACATCATCAACAGAAGATGCAGAAAGCAGCGAGTTGATATCTTCTTCATCAATTACTTTTATTTTATAGAGAACATCCTTAGGAGAAAATGAGCTGTAAGAATATTTAAAAACATTCTCATCATATGATAGATTCTCATCTCTGCTCTTCAATCTCCAATATTGTACTGTACAATCGAACATACCAACATCAGAGGGATTGATTTCAAAGCCAACGGAAGAAGAGCCAACATAGCCATCAAAGTAGGCACAGTAATGAGTGTAACCATCATCAAGATCAACCTCTTCAAAAGAAGAGAGAGAGTCCTTCATCATGAGTTCAGGATTCAATCTAGAATCCAGACTGAACACGACAAATACTGCATCGTTCTTATTGTTGTACAGCCACTTCTTTTCAAGGTTGTATTCAGTATCAAAATAAACTACAAGAGAGTCATCAACATTCACATTCAAATTCGAACTGATTTGAGGTGAAGCATTGGGATAAGCAAAACTCATATCAGTAATTATCTGTGATGCAACAGCAAATGTTGGAACAGCAGACAGGACAAAAAACAATATAACACCAATTAATTTTTTCAAATTAAACTCCATTTTCAATAGGCAATCGATAAAAGTACATCAAACTTTTAATTTTTAAGCGTAATGTACATATTTTAAAGTTAATTTGCAATGCAATTTTTCAATGTAATCACTATGATCTGCTGTGTAAAAACGTATATTTTATGAAAAAAAAATCTACCACAGTTAAATTCGTGGTAGATTCTTTTTATTGAGGTCTATATTAACCAACGTCTCCGTTGATGTATTTTTTTACAGTCAATGCAACATCACCAGCTTTAATAGCTTTTCCGTCTACTTTAACAACACCATCTTCAGTATACATTGGCATATCAAAGAATTTAGATCCTTTAACATAGAACTGTTTCTCTGTTGGAGCACTTTCGCCTTCTGGAAGAAGAACTGTACCAACTTCAAATTGAGGAGCAAAAATAACTTCACAAGTTGAGTGATCTTCATCATCTTTTGCAGAAGCAGCTAATAGCATACCACAAGATTTAACACCTCTGAATTTAGCAGGTTTTAAGTTACTTACCAAAACAATGTTCTGGTTCAACAGTTCTTCTGCTGTATAATAAGGAACAATTGAAGATACAATAATTCTTTCTTCTTCTTCATCAGTTTTTAATGTTAAGATATATAATTTATCACCTTCTGGGTGTTTCTCTACATTTACTATCTTACTTACAACGAGTTTAACACGTGCAGCAAAATCCTGTGCAACTGTTAATTCTTTTTCGTCAGTTTCGCTCATCTTCTTGTCTCCTGAACTTTTTTTATTCTTTTTGTCAGATTTTTTATCTGCTTTTTTATCTGCTTTTTTGCCTTTGTTGGCTTCTCTTTCATCTTGAGATCCGGCAAATCGTTCTTTCAACTCAACAATTCTATCATGATCAAGTTTTTCAAATAACAATTTGATATCACCAATTTCTGAGATACCATCATACTGACCCAAATTACTCCAATTATCTCCGTCTCTCTTAACGAAACTGAGGATATCAGCGCTAGCTGTTGGCATGTAAGGTTCAATGAGAATACCTAAATCTCTGATCAAGTAAACCAAAGTCTTGAGTAAGCTTGCAGCTTTTTCAGGATCTTCAGTTCTAGTTCTCCATGGCTCACCATCCTGGAATGCTTTGTTACCCACAGAAGATAGGAAGAAGATATTTCTCAATGCATCACGTTCTACAGCTCTTTCAAACATGCCATCAATTGTAGCTTCTCTTTCTTTGATATCATTGACTAGGTTCATATCAAGCTCACCTTCAGGGATCTTTCCATCATAGAAACGTTTGATGAAGGTCAATGTTCTATTTACAAGGTTTGATAAGTTACCAATTAGCTCGCCATTAACTTTCTCTTCAAAGTCTGCCCATGTGAATGTTACATCAGATTTTTCAGGTCTATTATAGAACATGTAGAATCTCCAAACATCTGCAGGAATACCTGTATCCATAACGTCATTACCAAAGATACCAATACCAAGACTCTTGCTGAATTTTCCGCCTTCATAGTTAAGATATTCTGTTGAACTCATATGATGAAGCATTGTCCATTTCTCGCCAGTTGCAAGAAGAGTTGAAGGGAATATTACAGTATGGAATGGAATGTTATCCTTTCCTATGAACTGGAATAATTCTGTATCTTCTGGACTCTTCCACCAGTACTGCCAATCATCAGTTGCATATGAAGAAATTGAGATGTAACCAATTGGAGCATCAAACCATACATAGAAAACTTTATTTTCAAAGCCTTCTTTTGGAACAGGAATACCCCATTTTAAATCTCTGGTGATGGCTCTTTCTTTTAGACCATCTCTGATCCAGCTTTTTGTTACCTGAACAGCATTTTTAGCCCAGAATCCTCTTACAGATGCTTCTGTCATCCACTCTTCCAATAGAGGCAATACTTTAGGTAGGTCTATGTAAAGATGACTTGTGCTTTTGACAACAGGAGTTGTTCCACAGATACTGCATTTAGGATCAATCAACTCTGTAGGTTCCAACAAAGTTTGACAATTATCACATTGATCGCCTCTGGCATGTTCGTAACCACAATGAGGGCAAGTACCTTCAACAAAACGGTCAGCTAAAAATCTTTCATCTTTAGGACAGTAAAGTTGCTCAATAGTAGCTTCTTTGATGTAACCTCTTGCGTCAACTTCTTTGAAAATCTGCTGAACAATTTCTGTTTGATGAGGTGTGCTTGTTCTACCAAAGTAATCAAAATTTATGTTAAACCACTTATATATTTCTTCATGGATTGCATGATAGTGATCACATAATTCACGTGGAGTTACACCTTGCTGTAATGCTCTTGTTTCTGTTGCTGTACCATATTCATCAGTTCCACAGACATATAATGTTTCATATCCTTTTGATCGACAGAAACGAGCAAAAACATCGGCTGATAATACCTGAGTAAGGTTACCCAAATGAGGAATGTTATTTACATATGGTAATGCAGAAGTTACTAATCTTTTTTTCATGATTCTCCTTGCCAAAAAACCAACTACATACAGTAATTGGAGAAATAGGCTTTCTCCTTATATATATGTTATTTCATCATTAATTTTATAATAAAACGAAAAACACAAAGATATGAACTTTTAACGAAAAAAGTTCTTTCCAATAATACATTTGATAACACAATTTTTCAACCTATGATATTTATTATTAATT